>JBATPF010000242.1:0-7196 GCA_049291355.1 Giesbergeria sp. | reverse complement strand
TGACCATGCCGCTGGATTCGGTGAGGCCATAGACCTCGATCAGCGGCACGCCGATGACGCGAAAAAACCGGACCACGTCGGGCGGAATCGGGGCTGCGCCCGTGAGCGCCACCTGCGTGCGGCGCAGTCCGCAAAAATTTTGCAGCGCGCGAAACACCAGCCAGTAGTGCCAGGCAAAGCGTGCTCGCTCGCCCAGGCTCCAGTCGGCGCGCGCCTTGTCGGCCAAGGGGGCGCAGGCGGCAAGAGCGCGGTCGAACAGCGCGCCGCGCAGGCCGCCCGCCTCTTGGCGCTTGATGGCCAGGGTGGCGTGCATCTTTTCCCAGATCCGGGGCACGCCCAGGAAGATGCTGGGCGCCACCTCGCGCAGGTCTTCCTGCACGGTGCGGATCGATTCACCGAAGTTCACCTGCGAGCCGAGGTAGGCCGGCACAAAGCTGGTGAGCATCTGCTCGGCGACGTGGCACAAGGGGAGGTAGGACAGGTGGCTCGAATCCCGGCGCAGCTGCAAGCGCTCCACGATGCCCGGCACCACGCCGCGGATGTTGCGCCACGACAGCATGGCGCCCTTGGGCTTGCCGGTGGAGCCCGAGGTGTAAATGATCAGCCCGATATCGTTCAGTGTCTGCGCTGTCAGCGCCGCGTCAATGGTGGGCTGCGCGAGCGATGCGGCGCCCAATTGCTCGACTTCGGCAAAGGGGATGATCAGCGCGCGTTCTTCGGGCGAGAAGCTGCGCAGGCCCTTGGTTTCCATGACGATGATCTTGCGCAGCGCCGGCAAACTGGCCCGCGCTTCGAGCAGCTTGTCGGTCTGCTCCTGGTCTTCGCAAACCATGACGGAAATGTCGGCGTGGCCGACCACATAGGCCACTTCGCTGCTCGGGCTGGTGGGGTAGACGCCGACGGTGACCGCACCAATCAACCCTGCGCCCATTTGCGCCAGCACCCATTCGATGCGGTTTTCCGACAGCACACCCACATGGCCGCCGGTAGGCACGCCCAGCGCTGCGAGCCCCAGGCCGAAGGCGCTGGCGCGGCGGTGGTAGTCGGCCCAGGTGAAGGGCTTCCAGATGCCGAAATCCTTTTGCCGTATGGCGACCCGCGCCGCATCGCTCTTTGCGCGTTCGCGCAGCATCTGCGGCAGGGTGAGTTCGGGGAGGGTTGCAGTCATGAAAGCCAACGCTTGCGGCGTTTGTAGTGCTTGATGTTTTTGAAGCTTTTGGCTCCATCACCCTCTCCGCCCATGCCCAAGTAAAACTCGCGCACGTCGGGGTCGCTGGCCAGGCGTTCGGCTGGGCCGTCGATGACGATCTTGCCGTTCTCCATGATGTAGCCGGTGTGCGCCACGGCCAGCGCCACAGTGGCGTTCTGCTCCACCAGCAGCATGGAGGTAGAGCGCTCGGCATTGATGCGCGCGATGATGCCGAAGATGTCTTCGACCAGCTTCGGCGAGAGGCCGAGCGAAGGCTCGTCGAGCAGGATCAGCTCGGGCTGGGCGATGAGCGCGCGGCCAATCGCCAGCATCTGCTGTTCGCCGCCCGACAGATACCCCGCCAGGCTTTTGCGCCGCTCGTGCAGGCGGGGAAAGTATTGGTAGACGGTGTCGAAATCGGCCCTGGCGCCGCTTCGGCCGGTCAGCGCATAGGTGGCGGCCACCAGGTTTTCTTCGACCGTGAGGTCTTCGAACACCCGCCGCCCCTCCATCACATGGAACAACCCCGCGCGCACCAGCGCATGCGGGCTGCGACCGGCAGTGGGCGCGCCTTGGTAGACGATGCTGCCACTTTCCACTTCGCCGCGCTCCAGCGCCAGCAAGCCCGACACCGCCTTGAGCGTGGTCGACTTGCCCGCGCCGTTGCTGCCCAGCAGTGCCACGATCTGCCCGCGCGGCACCACCAGCGAGAGCCCGCGCAGGGCCTGCACGGCCTTGTTGTAGACGACCTCGATGTTGTTGATTTCGAGGACGTTGTCGGACGGGATCGGGTTCATCGTCTTTTTGGCTAGCGGGTGTCGCAACCGAGCACGCCGCCCGTACCAGCGCCACCGTGGAACCGGCTTTGCCGGGCCACTGGAGGCGTCCCCCTTGAGGGGGGAAGGCGCGAAGCGACGCAGGGGGGCATCACAGCTTGATCCAGTCGGACGCCGGCACCATCTTCTGTGCCTTCATATCCGCCTTGTAGACCCGGCCCACAGGAATGGAGTTGCCCGAAATGGTGATCGGCACACCAATCAGGCCGCCGGTGTCGAAGTCCTTGATGGAGTTGAGCGCGGCCTTGAGGTTGTCGCCAGTGAGCAGTTTGCCGGCGTCCAGCGTGCGCTTGGCCGATTCGACGAACAGCATCGCGGCCAGGAAGCCCTGGATGTAGGCGGTGCTCTGGTAGTCCGCATGCAGCGCGCGGATCTTCTCCAGCATGGGCGCTTTTTCGGTGTCGTAGTAGTAGCGGTAGGGCATGACGCCCATGAAACCGTCGCCCGCTTCGCCCATCTTCATGACGGTGGAGCTGTCCATGGTCCAGAAGGTGCCCATCCACTTGCTCGTCATGCCCTGCTGCTTGCCCTGGGTGATGAACTCGGGGATCGGCGCGAGGATGTAGCCGTGGAAGATGGTGTAGTCGGGCGCGGCGCGGCGCAGCTTGATGACTTCGGTGGAGACATCCACGCTGCCGGCGGGCGTCATGATCTTGACCGGCACCGACAGGCCGAGCTTCTTGGCCAGCGCTTCGCTCTTGTCGATCGGGTCGCGGCCGAATTCGGAATCCGAGTACACGAAGGCCACCTTGGCACCCGGCTTTTCCTTGGCAATGTGGTTCAGCAAGATGCCGAACATCTCGGTGTAGTCGGGGCCGACCAGAAACTGGTGCGGATACTTGACCGGGTCGTTCAATTCGGAGGCAAAAGATGCGCCCGCCATCAAAATGTTGCCGTTGCGGTCCAGCTCCGGGTTGATGGTCTTGGCAAAGCCGGTGGAGTCGCCGTAGTACAAATTCACCTTGTTCTGGCTGGTGATCTTCTTGAACGCCGCCACCGACACGTCGACCTTGTAGCCGGTGTCCTCGGGCACGTATTTGATTTTGCGGCCCTTGATGCCTCCGGCGTCGTTGACCATCTTCACGTAGTCCTTCATGCCCGCGTCGATGCCGATGCCGGCAAAGGCGAACACGCCGGTCATGGGAATCGACCCGCCGATGACGATGTCTTCGCCGCTGGCCTGGGCGTGCGCGGCGAGCGGTGCGGCCAGCGTGGCGCCAGCGGCAATCAGCAGGCTGCGGCGGCGCGCCGAATAGGAGGTGGGGTTGAAGCTGCGGTCGGTCATGTGCGTGTCTCCTTGCATGGGTGTGGCTGGCACTTCAAGTGCCTCAAGTACGGAATGGCCACAGGTGGAAAAAGCGGCGAATGCGCCGCCACACTTCAGCGAGCCCCTGCGGCTCGAATACGAGAAAACCGATGATCAGCAGACCAAAGACGATGGTGCGCACCGGCGAGAGAAAGACGGTGAACGACGCGCCGCCCGGCACCACGTCGACGATCAGCTTGAGCAGCTCGGGCACCAGCGTCATGAAGGTGGCGCCCAGCACCGCGCCCAGCTGCGTGCCCATGCCGCCGACGATGATGGCGGCGAGGAAGAAGATGGACATGGACAGCGGAAAGCTCTCAGGCGTGACCACGCGAAAGAAGTAGGCCCACAGGCCACCGGCCACGCCGGCGTAGAAGGAAGAAAGTCCGAACGACAACAGCTTGGTGCGCAAGAGCGGAATGCCCAGCACCTCCGCCGAAATATCGCGGTCTCGGATGGCGATGAAAGCGCGGCCAATGCGCGTGCGAAACAGGTTGGCCGAACCCAGCAGCATCAGCGCCGTGACCGGCACGATCACCCAGTACAGCTTGAACGACGTGTCGAGCAGCACCCCGAAGATCTGCGCTGGCGGCACCGTGAGGCCGCCGGTGCCGCCGGTCAAGTGGAAGTTGGCAAAGAGGAAATGCGCAATGAACGAGGCCGCGATGGTGACGATCGCCAGGTACAGTCCCTTGACCCGCAGCGACGGAATGCCCACCACCAGGCCGCCCAGCATGGCGACGAAGCCGCCCGCCAAAATGTTCAGTAGAAAAGGCGTGCCCAGGCGAATCTGCAGCACCGCCACGGTGTACGCGCCCAGCCCCATGAAAGCCGCCTGCCCCAGGCTCACGAGCCCCGTATAGCCGGTAAGGATGTTCAGCCCGCTGGCGCTGGCGACGTTGATGGCCACCAGGCAGGCCAGGTAGAGCCAGTAGCTGCCTGCAAAAAACGGAAACAGCACCAGCGCCGAAGCCAGCACCGCCAGCCAGCCTTTTTGCGTGCGCGAGTCGAACAGCGCCGCGTCGCCGAGGTAGGTCTCTTTTAGCGTTCCGATGCGCATCAGAGTCTCTCTATTTCGTGGGTGCCGAACAGGCCGTAGGGCCGCAGCATCAGCACGGCGACTAGCACGATGAAGGTGGCAAGCAGCTTGTATTCGCCGCCCAGGTAAAAGCCCGCCAGCGCCTCGATCACGCCGATCAGCAGGCCAGCGACCAAGGCGCCCAGCACGCTGTCGAGGCCGCCGACGATGACGACGACCAGCACCGAGAGTCCGAAAACGCCCATGGCGCTGGAGATTCCGCCAATCGACCCGACGATGATTCCCGAGACCGCGGCAATCATGGCGCCCACCACCCAGGAGAGCGAGAACACGCGCGGCACGTTGATGCCCACCGAGTACGCGGCTGCCTGGTCGCTGGCGGTGGCCCGCAGCGCCACGCCGCCGCGCCAGAAGCGAAACAGCAGCAGCACGGCGGCGATGAAGACGGCGGCAATCACCGCGCCCCAGAACACCTTGGGCGAAAGAAAGGCTTCACCCACCATGATCGGGTCGCTGGGCAGGAAGTCTGGGAGCCTCTTTTGGTCGGCGCTCCAGATTACTTCCACCAGCCCCACCAGCACCGACCCGAGGCCGATGGTGACCATGAATACCGAGATCGGAGGCTCGCCCAGCAAGGGGCGAATCATGGTGCGCTCTATCACGCCGCCCAAAACGCCGGCCGCCAGCACGGCGGCGGGAATGGCCAGCCAGATTGGCAGCGCAAACATCGCGGCGAAGGTGAAAAACAGGTAGGCGCCCGCCATCAGCATTTCGCCAATCGCAAGGTTCACCACGCGCGTGGCTTTGTAGACCATCACGAAGGCGAGCGCTGCGAGCGCGTAGAGGCCGCCGCTGGCCAGACCGGTGAGGCAGATTTCGAAGAGGGTGAGCCAGTCCATCACGCGGCCTTCTCGCCAGCGGCCGTGCCGTGAAAGCGCTGGCGCAGAGCGCTGACGTCGCCGGAGCCCAGGTAGGCGCGCACCACCTCGGGGTTGCGCTGCACTTCGGCGGGCGCGCCCTGGGCAATCACCTCGCCGAAGTTGAGGACCACCACGTGGTCGGACAGGTCCATTACCAGCCCCATGTCGTGCTCGACCATCAGCACCGTCACGCCCCATTCGGCGCGCACGTCGAGGATGAAGCGCGCCATGTCTTCCGTTTCCTCACGGTTCATCCCCGCCACGGGTTCGTCCAGCATGAGAATCTGCGGCTGCATGGCCAGCGCCCGCGCCATCTCGACACGCTTTTGCAAACCGTAAGGCAGGGCGGCCACACTGGCGTGGCGGATGTGGTCGATTTCCAGGAAATCGATGATGCGTTCTTCGATGTCGGCGCGCAGCTCGGCTTCTTCGCGCCGCGCGCGGCCCATGTAGAACAAGGCGTCGAGCACGGTGGTCTTCATGTGCGCGTGGCGGCCCAGCTTGATGTTGTCGAGCACCGTCATGCCGCGAAACAGCGCAATGTTCTGAAAACTGCGCCCGAGCCCGAGCGCCGCGCGCTTGGGCGCTGGCAGATCGGTGATGTCCTGGCCCTGGAAGCGGATGCGACCTGCATTGGGCCGGTAAAAACCCGAAATGGTGTTGAACAGCGAGGTCTTGCCGGCGCCGTTCGGGCCGATCACGGCCGTGATGCTGCCGGGCTGTACGGCAAAGCCCACGCCGCCCAGGGCGCGCACGCCGCCAAACGCCAGCGTCAGGCCGTCGACTTCCAGCAAGGGGCCGGCCGGGCCGGAGGGGACAATCTGCATCGAACCTCGTCTAAGGGTTTGTGCCGGACGCGGGAAAGTTACTCGCTCGTAAACTACTTACTCGCGAGTAGAGTTTGTGTGCGAAGCCCGCTTGAGGCATCAGGATTTACCCCCACACCAGACCGATATGCCCAGTTCTTCCTCCCGCCGTCCGCGCGCTGTCGCTTCACCTTGGGCGAATCCGCCCGAGCGCGAGCAGCAGCGCGAGATCAAGCGCCAGGCGGTGCTGGCGGCAGCGGCGCAGCTCTTCAACGAGCGCGGCTTTCATGCCACCTCGCTGGACGACATTGCCCGGCGGCTGCATGTGAGCAAGCCCACGCTGTACTACTACGTGAAGAACAAGGACGAAATCCTGCTTGGCTGCGTGCGCCAGGGGCTGGACATGATGCTGGTCGGCATCGAGGACTCGCGCCGTGCCGGTGGCCAGGCGGTGGACCAACTCCTCACTTGCATGCGGGTGTACGCGCACATCGTCACCATGGATTTCGGCATGTGCCTGATTCGGGTCGGCGACGAGCAGCTGCCGCCCGAGAGCCGGCGCGAGCTGCGGCGGCTCAAATCCCTCATCGACCACGAATTTCGCCGCCTGGTGGCTGCCGGCGTGGAAGAAGGCTCGATTGCGCCGTGCGACCCGAAGATGACCGCCTTTGTGATTGCCGGCGCGCTGAGCTGGATTGGCCGCTGGTATCAGCCCGAGGGCCAATACACGCCGGAGCAGGTGGCCGAGCAGTGCATTGCGACGCTGTGCGCGGGGGTGCTGCAGCGGCCGGCGCCGAAATAGCGGCTATTGCGGCGTTGGCGGATCGTTGGCCGCCAGGTCGTCCAATATCGGGCAATCGGGCCGCGCATCGCCCGCGCAGCAACCTACGAGTTGCTGCAGCGTGCGCTGCATGGCCTGCATGGCGGCAATGCGTTGCTGCAGGTCGTCGATGTGGCTCTGCGCAATCTGCTTGACGCTGGCGCTGGCGCGCTGCTTGTCCTGCCACAGGCCGAGCAGGGTGGCGATCTCGGGCATCGAAAAGCCTAAGTCGCGGGCGCGGCGGATGAAACGCAGGGCGTGGATGTCCGCCTCTGAATAC
>JBATPF010000241.1:0-5852 GCA_049291355.1 Giesbergeria sp. | reverse complement strand
AGCTCGATGACCTGGGGCTGTGGCTCAGCCGCAAATCCAGCAGCTTGGCCCGTGGTCTCGGAGATGCCATCGTGCGCGCTGCGCCCTGGCTGATGAAGTCCTTGTCGGTGGTGGGCACGGCCGCCATGTTTCTGGTGGGGGGCGGCATTCTGGTGCATGGCGTGCACGCCGTCGCCGAGGCCATCGACGCTCTGGCTGCGCGCGCCGCCATCGGGCCGCTGGGCCATGTTTGGGATACGCTGGCCGAACAACTGCTCAACGCCGGCGTGGGTGTGCTTGCGGGTGCGGCGGTGCTGGCGGTGGTGACGCTGATCCAGCGGCTGCGCAAAACGGCCGCCTGAAGCCGGGTGCCGCGACAGGCGAAGCTTCGGCCTTCGTCCTGCGGCTGAGCCTGCCGGGGCGACGGCTTACACCGCAGGCCACGGCGCGCCGTCACAATGGACCGGCCAACCTGACGAGAAAGCGCTGTCCAGACATGCAAGAGCCCCGCCATGCCGAAATTATTGAAGGCCTTTCCCGCACGCCGGCCCGTATTTCGCCGAAATACTTTTATGACGAGCGCGGCTCCAAGCTGTTTGAGGCCATCACGCAGCTTCCCGAGTACTACCCGACGCGCACCGAGCACGCGATTCTTGAGCACTCTGGCCCAGAGATTGCCCGCGCCGTCGGCAGCGGCTGCACCCTGATCGAGCCCGGCGCCGGCAGTTGCGCGAAGGCGGCCGTGCTCTGCGGGCTGATTGCGCCGCGCTGTTTTGTGGGTGTCGATATTTCGGCCGATTACCTCAGCGAAGCAGTGCAGCGGTTGGGGGCACGCTTTCCGGCGATGGACGCGCGTGCGTTGGGCGGCGACATCACACGCGGCATCCATCTGCCAGACGATTTGCCGGCGGCGCCGCGCCTGGTGTTCTATCCGGGCTCGTCGATCGGCAATTTCGATCCACCGAGTGCCTTGGCTTTGCTGCGCCAGATGCGCGCCCTGGCGCGGGACGATGGCGGTCTGCTCATTGGCATCGACCTGCCCAAGGACGTGGCCGTGCTCGAAGCGGCCTACGACGACGCGCAAGGTGTGACGGCGCAGTTCAATCTCAACGCGCTGGCGCACCTCAACCGCCTGATCGGCAGCGACTTTGCGGCTGATGACTGGCAGCACCGCGCTTTTTTCAACGCCGAGGAGTCGCGCATCGAGATGCACCTGGAAGCGTGCGCGCCAGTAGCCGTGCGCTGGCCGGGTGGCGCACGGGCGTTTGCTGCGGGGGAGCGCATCCACACCGAAAACAGCTACAAGTATTCGCTGGACCGCTTCTGCGATCTGCTGGCGCAGGCCGGCTTTGCCCGTGCGCGCGCCTGGACCGACGAACGCGGCTGGTTTGCCGTGGTGCACGCCCAGCCCTGAAAGCGAAGCGCAAATGACCGATCTGCCCTCTCGCTTTGCGGCGGTGCGCCGCCACAGCACTGCGCTGGCCGAGCCACTGTCCGCCGAAGACTGCTGCGCCCAGTCCATGCCCGACTCCAGCCCGGTCAAATGGCACCTCGCGCACACCACCTGGTTTTTTGAAACCTTTGTGCTGGAACCGAACGAATCGGGTTTTCGCCCCTTCCACCCAGCGTTTCGGGTGCTGTTCAACTCCTATTACAACGGCGTAGGCGCCAAGCACCCGCGCCCGCAGCGCGGTCTGCTGACCCGGCCGGCGCTCGTTGAGGTGCTCGCTTACCGTGCCGACGTGGACGAGCGCATGCGGGCTTTGCTGGCGCAGCAAGGGGGCAACGCCGCGCTACAGACCTTGGTGGAGCTGGGTCTGCAGCACGAGCAGCAGCACCAGGAATTGTTGCTGACCGATGTGCTGCATCTGCTCTCCTGCAACCCTACCGCGCCGGCCTACCGCAATGCGCCCCCTGCGGCAAAGGCTTTAGCAGCTCCGCCGGCACTGGGCTGGGTGGAATGCGCTGGCGGCTTGGTGGACGTCGGCCACGCTGGCGCCGGTTTTTGCTTTGACAACGAGCTGCCGCGCCACACCAGCTACCTGGCGCCCTACGCTCTGGGCGAGCGGCTGGTGAACCAGGGCGAGTTCGCTGCCTTCGTCGCCGATGGTGGCTACGCCAGGCCCGAACTTTGGCTTGCCGAGGGCTGGGACTGGCTGGCGGCGCAGCATATCGCGCACCCGTTGTATTGGCGAGCGGCCGAGGAGGGCGGTTGGAACCGGTTTGGCCTGCACGGCGAGCAGCCGCTCATGCCACACGCCCCGGTGGCGCACCTGTCGTACGTTGAAGCCGATGCCTATGCGCGTTGGGCTGGTGCCCGTCTGCCCACAGAGGCCGAGTGGGAAGCGGCTGCAGCCCCGCTCGCACCTGCCGTGCTGGCCCAGGCCGGCGCGTCGCGCGCCCGAATTGAGCCCCAGGCCGCATCGGGCGAGGGCCTGCGTGAGCTGTTTGGCGAAGTCTGGCAGTGGACGCAATCGAGCTACGCGCCGTACCCCGGTTTTCGCGCCGCGCAAGGGGCGGTGGGCGAATACAACGGCAAGTTCATGGTCAACCAGTACGTGCTGCGCGGCAGTTCCTGCGCCACGCCGCCGAGGCATGCGCGGCTGTCGTACCGCAACTTCTTTCCTACCGCAGCGCGCTGGCAGTTCAGCGGGCTGCGCTTGGCGCAGGATAGGTGATTTACTATTGATTTGAGAGCTGGAGGCGCTTACTGAATAAGCGCTACAGCCCTATTTCCTATATATTTTTCTCTGCCATCACGGCCCGGTTGCGGCCCGCAGTTTTGGCCTGGTACAGCGCCCGGTCGGCTGCTGCCACCAGGCTTTCGGGCGCTTCGCCGGCCTGGGCCACATGCGCCGCCACACCGGCACTGAGCGTGACGCAACCACTCGGTGTGGTGGGATGCGGCAGCGCCAGAGCCGCCAGGGCCTGCTGGACCTCCAGCACCAAGGCTTCCATTTGCTTTGCCGTGGTGCGGGGGGCAAGGATGGCAAATTCCTCACCGCCGTAGCGGGCTACCACGTCGGTGCTGCGCGCCGCGCAGCCCGCCAGCAGGCCCGCCACGCTGCGCAGGCAGTCGTCGCCCCCCAGGTGACCGAAATGGTCGTTGTAGGCCTTGAACCAGTCGATGTCGATCATGGCCAGCGCCAGCGGTTCGCCGCTGCGCTGCGAGCGGGCCCATTCGCTGAGCAGCACCTCGTCAAACCGGCGCCGGTTGGCGATGCCGGTGAGGCCATCGGTGCGGCTCAAGGATTCGAGCCGGCGGTTGGCCGCTTCCAGGGCCACGGTGCGCTCGGCCACATGCTCTTCCAAGCGTTGCTCATTGTGGCGAAGGGTATCAATCAAGATTTCTTGCGTGGCGAGCAATTGGGCCTGCAGGGCCGCTCGCTCGCGCCGCATCTGGATAAAGCGGTCGGCCAGGGCCAGCGCCAGCAGAATCATCTCCAGGGTCGATCCAAGCTGTATGGCGTTGGCAGTAACCACATTGGTAGGCATCAGGCCTATCGCGTGCAGCGCGTAGATGGCCGCACCCAGACACACCAGTGTGAAGGCGGCCAGAAAGAAATACGCGCTGCGCTGGCGCAGCCAGGCGCTGTACGCGGCCACCGCCAGGATGAAAGCGATGGCCAGTATGTAGCCCACGGCCATGGCCTTGATCAAGGTCTGGCCCGACACGAGGAATAAAAAGGGACTGAAAAAATAGAAGGTGATGAAGCCCTTCAACCATGGGTCCAGGCGGGGCAGCAGGCGGGGCGCCTCTACCATGCGGCGCATGAAGAGCGTGCCGCTGGCGATCGAAAAGCAATAGCCAAAGCTGGTGCACAGGTCGGACCACAGGGGCGATTCGAGCTGGAACACTTCTTTCACCAGGCCGTTTTGTGCCCCCATCGCAAAGGCCACCGAGAGCGCAAAAGCGACGTATTGCAAGTACAGCCAGTCCTTGAGGCGCACAAACAAGAGCAGGTTGAACAGCACCATGGCGCTCACCATGCCGAAGTACCAAGCCTGGGCGGCATAGTCGCTGCGCTCAAAGGCATGAAACGCGGCCGGCTCCCACAGGCGCGTTGGAACGACGAAGGCCGTGGTAGACGCCATCCGCAAATAGAGCGTTTGCTCGGCGTGGGGCGGCAAGGCGACGTTAAAGACGAAGTTACGGTGTGCGTAGCCCCGGCTATCAAAGGGTTGGGTGGTACCGGTGTGCACCTCATGCCAAGTGCCGTCGCTTTGCTCCGCGTAGAAGTCCACGCGGGAGAGGCGCGCATAGGCCACTTCCAGCAAGCGGTCCAGAGCGCCATCACTGGAGTTGGCCAGCCGCAGCCGCAGCCACCAGGCAGACGGGGTGATGCCAAAGTTAAAGGCCGCACCGGAACGGTCGCTGGGGGCGAAGCGGGTGGCCATTGCTGAGGAGCGCACTTGGTCGAAACTGAGCGTGCCGGACGGGTCTTCCAGCACGTCGAACCACGGGGTGAGGGGAAGCGGCGCGGCAGAGGCGTGGGCCACGTCCAGCGTTCTGTCCACTGGCGCATTGGGAGAGCCACTGCTGGCGAGCGCTGCGCATGCGCTGACCAACGCCCATGCGGCCAGCAGCCAGCGCAGTGCAAACCAGGGATGGACGAGGAAGCGCCGATGCATCAAGGCACGAAGGGCGCTCAAGGCGCAGCGGGGTGGTAGGGCGCCTATCATCGCAGCCCGCTCTATGGCGCGTTCTGACGCAGCGCATATTGCCTGCCGCCAGCAAGGTAATTTGCTATTTAATAAGTAGCATACTATCTATATGGAATAAGCGACAGGGGCCAAAAATAAGAAATTTTCGGCCCTGTATTCGACTTAAACCTTGTCCAGCGCCTGCGCCAGGTCGGCCTGCAAGTCGTCGATGTGCTCAATGCCCACCGACAGGCGCACCATGTTCTCGCTCACGCCGGCCTTGGCCATCTCGGCGGCGTCGAGCTGGCGGTGCGTGGTGGAGGCCGGGTGCGTGGCGAGCGACTTCGCATCGCCAATGTTCACCAGGCGTGTGAACAAATCGAGTGCGTCAAGGAAGCGCGCACCGGCGGCACGCGGATCGGCGTCGCTGCCCTTGAGCCCGAAGGACAGGATGCCCGAAGCCCGTCCGCCCATCTGGCGCTGCGCCAGTGCGTGGTCGGGATGGTCGGGGAGACCCGCGTAGCGCACCCATTCCACCTTGGGGTGGCTTTGCAGGAACTTGGCCAGCGCCAGGCTGTTTTCGCAGGTGCGGTCCATGCGCAGCGGCAGGGTTTCGATGCCTTGCAGCGTGAGCCATGCGTTGAACGGCGAAATGGCGGCGCCCATGTTGCGCAGCGGCACCACGCGGGCACGGCCAATGTAGGCGGCGGCGCCCAGGGCTTCGGTGTAGACCACGCCGTGGTAGCTCACGTCGGGCTCGTTCAGGCGCTTGAAGCGCGCTTTGTGCTCGGCCCAGGGGAACTTGCCGCTGTCGACGATGATGCCGCCAATGCTGTTGCCGTGGCCGTTCATGTATTTGGTGAGCGCGTGCACCACGATGTCGGCGCCGTGCTCGATGGGGCGGCACAGGTAGGGGCTGGGTACGGTGTTGTCCACGATCAGCGGCACGCCGCCGTCGTGCGCCACCTTGGCCAGCGCGGCGATGTCGGTGACGTTGCCCAGCGGGTTGCCGATGGATTCGCAGAACACCGCCTTGGTGCGTGCGTCGATCAGCTTGGCAAAGCTGGCCGGATCGCTTGGGTCGGCAAAGCGCACCTCAATGCCCTGCTGCGGGAAGGTGTGGGCAAACAGGTTGTAGGTGCCGCCGTAGAGCGTGCTGGCCGAGACGATGTTGTCGCCGGTTTCGGCAATGGTCTGAATAGCCGCGGTGATGGCCGCCATGCCCGAGG
>JBATPF010000240.1:0-2115 GCA_049291355.1 Giesbergeria sp. | reverse complement strand
GACCAGCACCGTGCGGCCCCCTTGTTCCACGCAAAAATCGGCTTCCAGCCCGGTCACCGCCTGCACGTTGGCGCCCTGGGCGCGCCAGGCGCTCTCCAGGGCCGCAGAGAATTCGCGCCAATTCATGGCGCGCAGCGCTGCCGCTTGGGCCGCCACCTGGGCTGCAGCAGGCGCCCGCCACTGTCGCCAGGCCGCCACACAGCCCACGCCAAAGAGCGGCAGCGAGGCCACCGCACCAAAGGCCTTGAAGCGATCGGGCGCCAATGCGGCTACCACCGCCGTGATGGCACCAGCCACCAAAAAGCTCACCCACCAGGGTGAGCGCAGCAGGATCGCAAACAGCGAGTTGTCGGCCATTTTCAGTTTCACGGGGCTCCTTGTAGACGCTGGGGCGGCGCGTGCCCCCACTGCCCACATTGTCGTAGCAAGGCAATAGACTTGGGCATTACCTGGAGAGATTGAATGGCTGTTTCCGAACACGACCTGCTGGCCGCTCTGGCCACCGTGCAGGACCCCCATACCGGCAAGGACTTTGTCAGCACCAAGGCCCTGCACAAGCTCACGATAAGCGGGGGCGACGTGGCCTTCGAAGTGGAGCTGGGTTACCCCGCCAAGAGCCTGGTACCGGTGCTGCGCACCCAGTTGGTAGCCGCTGCGCGGGGCGTGGCTGGCGTGGGCAATGTGTCGGTCAACATCACGAGCAAGATTTCCGCGCATTCGGTGCAGCGCGGCGTGCAGCTCTTGCCGCAGGTGAAAAACATCATTGCCGTGGCGTCGGGCAAGGGCGGCGTGGGCAAGAGCACCACCGCCGCCAACCTCGCCCTGGCGCTGGCGGCCGAGGGCGCCAGCGTGGGCGTGCTGGACGCCGACATCTACGGCCCCAGCCAACCCATGATGCTGGGTATCAACCGCCGTCCCGAGAGCGTGGACGGCAAGAACATGGAGCCGCTGGAGAACTACGGCATTCAGGTGATGTCGATTGGTTTCCTGGTCGACCAGGACGAAGCCATGATCTGGCGCGGCCCCATGGCCACGCAGGCGTTGGAGCAACTGTTGCGGCAGACCAATTGGCGCGATCTGGACTACCTCGTCATCGACCTGCCGCCCGGCACCGGCGACATCCAGCTCACGCTGTGCCAGCGCGTGCCGATTACCGGTGGCGTCATCGTCACCACGCCGCAGGACATCGCTCTGCTGGACGCCAAGCGCGGCATCAAGATGTTTGAGAAAGTGGGTGTGCCGATTTTGGGAATCGTTGAAAACATGGCAGTGCACGTGTGCAGCAACTGTGGCCACGTGGAGCACATCTTCGGTGCTGACGGCGGCAAAAAAATGGCGGTGGAATACGGCATGGAGTACCTTGGCGCGCTGCCGCTCGACATGCAGATTCGCCTGCAGGCCGACAGCGGAAAACCCACCGTGGTGGCTGACCCCGAAGGCGAGGTGGCGCAAATCTACAAGCGCATGGCGCGCAGCGTAGCGGTAAAAATAGCCCAACAGAGCAAAGATTTTTCCGCCAGGATTCCGACGATTTCGGTGTCCAAGGACACCTGAGACGCCTGCCAATCGGACTGTCTGTCGCTCGCCGAGTGCATCTTGTTGATTCGCGGAGGTTTTCATGAAGCGCAGGATCTTTGCGCTGACCCTGGCCCTTTCCGGGCCCATACCGGCCGCTGCCCGCTCTGAAGCGCCCTGCGCGGGCCCGTAGCTGCCCCACAGGCAACGACTTTTTGATCGAGCAACTGCCGGTGCTGAACGACGCTCTCTGCTGCCTGCGCGAGAGGCATTGGGTGGCGTTTGCGAGGGAGATGCGCCTTCCAATGATTGACGAGCCCCGCCCTCGACCCGTTTGGAAACTTTCCCGAATTCAAGCGTTGCGCTGTGTGGGCGGCGAAGGCTTGAGGTCTGGCGGCGCCTGCTCGGACACCGCAGCGGCACAGGCCATAACGGTGTCGCGCCCGGCTGCTTTGGCTGCGTAGAGCGCATCGTCTGCCTGGCGGAAGAGTTGCTGTGAGTCGCGCTCAGCGCTGGCCTTGGCACTGGCTCGACTGGGCTCGACGCCCTGGCTTGTGAAAAGCAAGGGTTGGGGTGTCACCGTAGCCACTCCCACGCTCA
>JBATPF010000239.1:0-14931 GCA_049291355.1 Giesbergeria sp. | reverse complement strand
CGCACCAGCACCGCGCCCACCGGCACTTCGCCCACTGCGGCGGCAGCGCGCGCCTGCGCCAGGGCGAGCTGCATGAAATGTTCGTCGTCGTACATTACTATCAAATAAATAGCTACTATCGCTTGCTGAATAAGCGCTAGAGGCTTTTTTTACCTGAAATTTACTCGGCCGGCTCAGGGCGCGGCTGGTTGAGGGCCTTGTCCAGCGCCTGCTTGTAGTCCTGCTGAATCTGCTGGCTTTGCTCGCGCACCGTGGCCGGTGCGGAGGCAGCGCCGGCCGGAACGCTCTGCAGCGCAGGGACTGCGATGCGCGTGGCGTCCACGCTCTTGCGCGTAAGCAACGCTACCAGCGCCAATGCCACCAGCAGCGAGAGAATTCCAAGACCTAGACGCATGTCATTCCTTCTGGCCGGGCACCAGCCCCAGCGTTTCCATCCATTGTGCAAGCGCCTGGGCGTCCGCGCCACCTGCGCGGTACGCGGCGTGCAGCGCGACGTGCGATTCGGGCCGGTGCTGGTTGAGTTTGAGCGTGCATTGCAGGTCCAGCACGCGCAGCTCGAAGGCCACGATGGCACGCAGCATCTTGCTGGTGTAGTCCTCATCGAGCGCGCGCCACTGGGCCGCATACGCCGGTTCGTGCTGGGCAATCAGCGCCTTGAGCAAGGCGTCCTTGCCGTCGGCCTCGTCAATGATCCGGGCCTCGACGCGGCAGTGCACCGCCAGGTAGTTCCAGCTGGGCACGCGCGCCAGATCGGGATACACCGAAGGCGAAAGATAGGCGCTTGGCCCCATGAACGTCACCAGCGCCTCAGGGCGCTCGGCCAGATACCGCCAGTGCGGGTTGGCACGCGCGCAATGGCCCAGCAGCACCTGCCCGCCGCCCCGCTCCTGCAACTGCAGGGGCAGGTGCGTGACCACGGGAAACCCCGTGTCGTCGGTCGAGACCAGGCTGGCCAGCGGATGCGCCTGCATCAGCGCGCGTGCATGCTCCGGGTCGGCAGAGCGGAACTGCGGTGGCTGGTACATGGCGGAGCCTCCCCAATGGTGAAAATCAGTTCAGCGCCACGCGCGAACCGTCCTTGTACGTATAAAGCGTGACGGCCGGCTGTGTCAATTCGCCCTTGGGCGTGAAGGCAATGTTGGCGGTCACGCCGTGGTAGTCGGTTTTGCCAATGAAAGGAGTGAACACCTTGGGGTCCACCGAGTCGGCGCGCTTCATGGCATCGGCCAGCACCATGGCAGCATCGTAGGCGTAGGGACTGTAGATCTGGAACTGGCCCGGGAACTTGGCGTCGTAGCGCTGCTTCCAGGCGGCGCCGCCCTGCATTTTGTCCACCGACGCGCCGCCGGTGGCGCAGGTCACCCCCCGCAGCGTCGCGGCCTTGGCCGCGAGCTCAGGCAGCTTGGGTGTGCACAGGGCGTCGCCGCCAAAAAACTTCACCTTGGACAGGCCCAGTTGCTCCATCTGGCGCAGCATGGGGCCGGCCTGGGCATCCAGTCCGCCATAGAAGATGGCGTCGGGCTTTTTCTTGGTCAGGATCGCCATAAAGTCGGTGGCCTTGTCCGTAGTGAACTCTTCGGCCACCACGTTCATGCCCTTTTGCTTCGCGGTGGCTTTGAACACCGAGGCTACGCCCTGACCGTAGGCCGTGCGGTCGTCAATGATGGCCACATTTTTGAGCTTGTAGAAATCGGCAGCAAACAGCGCCAGCGCGCCGCCCAACGCGTTGTCGTTGGCGATCAGGCGAAAAGTGGTGGGGTAGCCGGGCTTGGTCAAATCAGGATTGGAAGCCGAAGCGGTAATGTTGGGCAGGTCGCACTTGGCATAGACCGACGCTGCAGGAATGGAGGTGCCCGACTGCAAATGCCCCTCCACACCCGCAGCCTTCTGGTCGCACAGCTTTTGCGCGACAGCGGTGGCTTGGCGCGGGTCGCCCGCGTCGTCTTCGGCCATTAACTCGAAGCGAATCTTGCGCCCACCAATCGTCAGGGCTTGGGCATTTAGGTCATCCACCGCCATGCGCGCGCCGTTTTCCGTGTCCTTGCCAATGTGCGCAATGCCTCCGGAGACGGGGCCAGCATGGGCGATTTTCACTACCTGCGCGTCCTGGGCCGAGGCGGCGCATGCGGCCGCAGCAAGGGCAGCGGCAAGGGCAGCGGCAAGGGTGAAACGGAAGGCCAGGCGCGGGCGGGACGAAATCACGGTCATTGCTCTGAAACTCCAAACAAGGAAACAAAAATTGCCCCAAACCGAGGCAGCACGCGCATTCATACGCTCGGCGGGCACCATGGTAGCCCGAGCAGAAAACCCATGGTGCGTTGCAGCATTTGTCTGCTCCGGTGGCTACAAGCGTTTCATGCTCCATCCAGCGGCAACAACCTCAGCCCACTGGTGAAACTTCGCGCTTGGCCGTTCAGCGGGTCGATGAAGGCCAAGGAACGCGCCAGCAGCTGCAAGGGCCGAGACCAATCGCCATCGGGTGAATCGTTGACGTGCGGGTAAAACGCGTCATTGCGCAGTGGCAGCCCCAGCGCCGCCATGTGCACACGCAATTGGTGGCGTTTTCCCGTGATCGGTTTGAGGCGGTAGCGTGCCCAATGCGCTCCCGTCTCTAGCCGCTCGATATAGGTGAGGCTGTTGGGCGGGCCACTCACCTCCTGCATGCGGAAAAACTGCGGGCTTTCTTCAATGCGGCTCGCGCGTTCGCAAGGAAGCATTTGCTCAGGCCGCCATGGAGCTACCGCTTCATACTCCTTGCAAATGTTGCGCTCACGAAACAGCGCCTGGTATACGCCTCGGGTTTTCTGCTGAACCGAAAACAGCACCAGGCCAGCGGTGTCGCGGTCGATGCGGTGCAGGGGCGAGAGCTCGCCCAAACCCAGTTCCCGCTTCAGACGGACCAGCAAGGTGTGGTGCAGGTAGCGCCCGCTTGGGATAACCGGCATGAAATGGGGCTTGTCGGCCACCAACACATGCTCATCGCAGTACAACACCGACTCCACGCCGGGCGGTTGGGGCTCGCTGTCCAGAGTGCGGTAATAAAAAAGACGCAGGCCCGGTTCAAAGCGACGGTCTGGCAGCACGGCAACGCCGCGCTCGTCCACCACGTCGCCCGACGCCATGCGCCGCTGCCAATCGGCACGAGAGACCCTCGGCAGGCGCGCAGCCAAAAAATCAAGCATGCTCCCCACTCCTTGAGACGGAAGCACGACGCAGCTTGGACTCACCCCGCTGCGCATAGGCAGGACCAGCGGACGGCAGGGGTTATGCATCAAAACAGGCTCGAATCACGATACAAAAATTGTAGGTGCAGCTGTCAGCCGGGGGAATCGCTTGCGAGGTCTGCCCCAGGCGGGAGTCGAAATCGTAAGAATTGGTAAAAACCCCAGTGTTATTCAAAAGGCCGGTGGCCCACTATAGGTACCGGTACCCCGCTACGGAATAGGATCACGGCTTCATGACAGACGCCCCCATTGATTTCAGTGCAGCTGTTTTCTCGAAGACCGCCGCCGGACAGCAAGAAATCCAGTCGCGCGCGCTGGGTCTCTCGCCGCTCGCCCGACGCCTGCTGGTGCTCATCGACGGCAAGCGCACAGGAAAGGATCTTGCACCCTTTGTGGCTGGCCACCCGCTCGCGCAATACATCGACGAGCTGCTTGGCCACGCCTGCATCGACGTAAAAGTGGCCGCGCCAGCCGTCCCAGCCGCTACCGCACAGGCGTTCGACCCTGCGCACCCCCAGCCGCCAGATGCCCTACCACCTGCGGGTTGGCTTGCCGCACTACCGCCCGCCGAGACGCGTAGCGAGAAGGAGCTGGAAATGGCGCGCAACTTCATGATCAACACGGTGAACAACATCTTTGGTCACCACAACCGCATCAGCCTCGTTGAATCCATTTTCGGCTGCAAGAGCTCTAGCGAATTGCGCAACGTCTACAGCGCCTGGGCGACTGCACTGGAAAGCAGCTCAGCGGGTCACAAACGCCTTCCGGAGCTGCGCGAAAAGCTATTCGCTGTTTTGTGAGTCGCTAGCGTTGCGGCTCCTACCTCAGGCTGTAGGACAAGAGCGGTAGTGCTGCCATTGGGCGCAATGGGCAGCCGCAGGACGCGGCGAACGCCTTAGCATGGTGGCGCAATGCCATCGTCCACCCCTTCTTCGGCCACACCACTCAAGCTTGAGACGACTGCTGCCACGCACCGCCATTCGCTTGCGCTGCGCGTTGTGCTGCTCGCCGTCGCCGCCTTTTTTCTGTTGCTGCTCACCCTCGTTCTGGCAGTCAGCCTGGTCGATTGGAATCGCGCTAGGCCCTGGGTGAACGAAAAGGTCAGCAATGCCAGCGGACGCCACTTTGCGATCCAGGGGAATCTGGACGCCCATTGGGTCTGGCCGCAGCCACTTGATTCCGGATGGCGCCATTGGGTGCCGGGAGTGCTCGTGCAGGCTGAGCAGCTGGAACTTGGCAATCGACCGACGTTTGGGAGTTTCGGCGCACTGGATTCCGAAAACGCACGCGGCAGCCCTCCGCAGCTTGCCCGCCCTGCCAAGGCGAAGGGGGTGGCGGCAGCGCAAGAGAGCACCGCACCCACTGCTGGAGCGCCCTTCATGGCAAGGGTGGGCAAGGCCAGCGCTAGCCTGAAACTTCTGCCGCTGCTCGGCCGCGTTCTGCGAATCGACACACTGGTTCTTTCGGCGCCCGACGTGGCCCTGGCGCGCGATGCCGACGGGCAGAACAATTGGACCTTCCCGCTGCAGGACCAAGACAACCTGCGGCCCAACCCATGGAAGCTCACCCTGGGAAACCTTTCCGTGGAGCAAGGTCAGCTGGCCTATGCCGACGCGGTCCGTAAACTCGCCTTGCGCGCGAAGCTGGCTTCCGAAGCGCATCCAGCGGAGGGCGACGCGCCCCAGTACGGACTGCGCTTCGAGCTACTGGGCCAGTTTCGGGATGCCGAAGTCAGCGGCCAAGGACGCGCAGGTCAATTGTTGTCTCTGCAGAGCACCCACGTCGAATACCCTATTGAGTTCGATGCGCGCGCCGGCGCTACCCGGGCACGGGTGCGCGGAACCCTCTCGAACCCGCGCAAACTCTCAGGAATGGACCTGCAGGTCACGCTGCAGGGCCAAAGCGCGGCGGATCTCTATGACCTCACCGGTCTGGTTCTGCCCAACACGCCACCCTACAAAACCAGCGGGCACCTCGTTGGAAGCCTAGAGCCAGAGCACGCCACGTGGGATTACGAAGATTTCACGGGCGCTGTGGGCAAGAGCGATCTGCAGGGGCATTTGACCTATACCTCGGGCAAGCCCAGGCCCCGGCTCACTGGTCAGTTGAAATCGCGCAAATTGCAGCTGAAGGATCTCGGGCCTGTCATCGGCACCCCCGAAGGAGCCGGCAAGGAAGACAAGACATCAACGCGCTCGGGAAAGGTGCTGCCCGATGTCGACTTTGCCACGGGTCGGTGGGACGCCATGGATGCGGATGTCGCCTTTCTCGGCCAGACCCTGGTCGGGCCTGCGGCGCTTCCGCTGGACAATTTGAGCGTGCGCGCCATCTTGAAGCAGGGCAAGCTCATCCTCTCCCCGCTGCGCTTCGGCGTTGCCAAGGGCCGCATAGACGCACAGCTCACGCTCGACAGCCACAGCAAGCCGCTTAAAGCACAGCTTCGCGCCACTGTGGATGACCTGAAACTCTCGTCGCTGTTTCCCAAGGTTGCACTGATGGACAAGAGTCTAGGCCGCATGGATGGCGCTTTTGCGCTTGACGGCCAGGGCACTTCCGTCGCCCACATGCTCGCCACCAGCAACGGGGAAGCGCGCCTGTATGTGCGCGATGGCGCTCTGAGCAAACAGCTGCTGGATCTGGCCGCGCTGAATCTGGGAAGCGTCATCGTCGCCAAGCTCTTTGGCAATGACAAGGAGGTCCACATTCGCTGCGCGGTGGCGGATTTCTCTGTCAAGGACGGCATGGCCCAAACCCGCTCCGTCAAGCTCAGCACCAATGAAGCGGTGGTGGAAGCCGTAGGCACCATCGACTTCGATCATGAACACATCGATCTGCGCATCAAGCCCGAATCGCTGGAATGGAAATTCTTCTCCCTGCGAACTCCGCTCACAGTGCGTGGCCCTTTCATTCGGCCTGAAGTGGGCGTGGAAGCCGGCCCCTTGCTCGCGCGCGCCGGAGCGGCTGTGCTCGCTGCAGTGGCGGCGCCACTTGCATTGGCGCTGGTGCCGATCACAGTGCCTGCGGCCGAAGACGATGCGCATTGCGCAAAGCTGCTCGCACGCGCTGACGAGGCCGTGAAAGCCGGCCCCGCAGGCGCGGCGCCCAAGCCGCCGCCACGCGCCAGCGGCGGGCGTCCAGCGAAGTAAAGACCGGCCCTTTTGCAGGCCCCCTCTTGCCCTCACTAGCGTCTGGCAAGTCACCGAGGTGACGGAATGGCAAGGCAGCCGGGGGTTTTCCTGAGCCTGAAATACGGGTTGTCGCCAAATACTCTGCGCGCCACGGCGAATGCGCCACCCTCAGCTTTCCCCCTTTTTGAACTGCCATGATCAAATCGTCGAATTTTCCCGCGCCTTCCAACCGTCCCCGCATTCTGCAAGCCTCCATTCTGACGGCGCTCGGCATGCCGGCATGGCTCCGCGCGCAGTCGCAGAATCTGCGTATCGGTCAAACGGCGGCGCTCACAGGGCCGCTCGCTTTTCCATTCGTGGAGATGAACAAGGGCATTGCGGCAGCGTTCCAGGAGGTGAACGACAAAGGCGGCATTGACGGACGCATGCTGGAAATGGTCAGCCTTGACGATGTCGGAATGCCGGCGAAAGCGGCTGAAAACACGCGCCAACTCATCGAGAAAGACCAGGTCTTGACGATGTTCGCTTGCGGCGGCACCACCAGCGTGATGGGGGCGCTGCAAGTGCTGGTGCCAGCCAAAGTCCCTTTGATTGCACCTGCAACAGGTTCCGACGCCTTGCGACCGTTCAATCCGCTGGTGTTTCACACTCGGGCCAGCTATGCGCAGGAACTGAACAAGATTGCTCGGCAGCTGAGTTCGACGGGTTTCACCAAATGCGCTGTTGCCTATTTCGACAATCCCTTTGGTACAGCGGCCATTGCCGCTTTTGAAGCAGCAGCAAAGAGCTATAAAAACACCGACTGGAAGGCCTTTTTGGTGGTTGAAACCCCCGAGGGAATCGCAAAGGGCATCGAGGAAATCGTTGCATTTCAGCCAACCGCGTTGATGTCGCTGGTGATAGGGGGACTCGGTATTCCGTTTTACAAAGGTCTGAGAAAACGCATCCAAACACCCGCGTTCTCCATCTCTTTCCTGGGGTCGCGCCCGCTGCTCGCCGCTTTGGGCGACGCCGCAGTGGGCATCACGGTGGCGCAGGTCGTGCCCAGTCCGCACAGTGTGGCGCTGCCACTCGTTCATGCTTATCAGAGCGCGCTCAAGAAGGCAGGAGGCACTGAGCCTGGCTACTCTTCATTGGAAGGCTACGTCAATGCCCGCATCCTCATCGAAGCCTTGCGCCGCAGTGGCCGCACCGCAACCCGTGAGAAGCTCATCGACGCCATGCACTCAATGCGTCCCTATGACCTAGGCGGCTTTGAAGTTCGCTATGGACCCAACGACCACAGCGGAACCGATTTTGTCGAGCTGACCTATTTCAACGGTGAACGGTTCCGACGCTAGGGCTGCGCAGAAAAACCACTGGCGATCAGGCGGTGTGAATCGCCGAGGTGCTGACGACGATGCCATCGTCGTCCGCGTACAACCAGTCCCCAGGCCGAACCATCACCCCACGCAGTTGCACGACCACATCGCGCTGCCCCTCGCCCCGTTTGATGGTGGGCATGGGCATCAGACCCAGGGCGCGAATGCCCAGCTCTGCAACAGCCAATTCAGCCAGGTCGCGAACACAGCCGTCCACCACCAAGCCGGCCCATCCATTGGTGACGGCCGCTGTCGCCAGATTGCCACCGACCAGCGCCCGGCGCAGTGAACCGCCGCCGTCCACCACCAAGACACGGCCTTCGCCTGGCTCATCGAGCGCCGCTTTCACCAGGGCGTTGTCCTCGAAACACTTGACCGTGCTGACCCGCCCGGCAAATGCGCGAAGTCCGCCGAACGATGCAAAAACCGGCGGCAAGACACGAAACGCGTTGCTGTCGTCCGATTTGAACCGATCGCACAGATCGCAAGTAGAGACCGAGGGAGTGGAAAGACGGGTCATGTTGGAGTGCGCAACCAGGTTTTAGGCGTGTGAAGGGTGCTTACGGCAGTCCTCGGGCCGCTCGCCATTTGGAACGGGGCAACGGTTGACCTCAAAGGGTGAAAACGACAGCAAGGTAGTGACGGCACTGGATGCCATGGTCACTCCCCAAAACAGAAAGAACGCAATCGTGTAAACGCCTTGGCGCGAGAGCGCAATAGGCTGCCCAAACCAGTGCAGATCGCTCGGATCGACAAACGCAAAAATCAACATCTCCAGTACACCCGCCATTAGAAAGGCGGGCCAGGCAATCCACATCAGGCGCTGGGTCCACATTCGATTTGTCTCCTTGCTGGGTAATTGGGGTTCGTGTCGTGAGTGGGAAGCTCGTCCCAGAAAGATGCCGAGAATCGCCGCCATGCAGCGTTGCAAATCCGCGCGATAGCACCGGCTATCGCTGTGGTTTGCGCCTTGCCTGACAGCGATTTCAACAGCTTTCCTTTTTCAATGCACATCCAACTCACGAAACTAACGCGGCACCTGACTGGCCGGTGTCGCTGCGTGATTTCTGCCTTTGAGCGCAGGGGTCAATTGCTGCTCCTGTGCGGCGAGCGTCTTGTTCATGGAAAGGCCGCGCTGGTAATAGTCTTCTTCCAACACCGGATCCGGATGGCGAATAGCAATCCATAAAGTGACGAACGAAGCCACCACCACCACCGCTGGGCCACCTACCACGAGCCAGACGAAACCAAACTTCCACCAAGGTCGCGGGTCCGTTGACAAAACAGATTTTTGGGTCATGAAGCCACCTCAACAATTCAAACAAAAGGGCTGCAATCTGCTTTAGCGCGGCACCAGAAACACCGATTTTTCACGCACATGGGCATTGGTGCCCACGGCCTCAATATCGAAATGCACAGGGTGCGAGCCTGGCTCGGCAGAGCCATAAGGAATGCGCAGGTTCACTGGAATCCAGCGCGACTCTGCCGCTGCCACGTCGAACTCCGGCTCGGACACCAACTCCAGTCCATCGAGCCCTGTGGCACTCACGCGGTAGCGGTGCGTGGATTCGGTGGCATTCATGATTTGGAGTCGGTAAATATTTTCCAGCTTGCCGCCCGCCACGATGCGCGATAGAGCCGCTCGGTCCCGAACCACATCCACTTTGAGCGGAGTGCGCACGATGAGACTGGCAAGCATGCCCACACAGAGGGCTACCAGTACGCTGGTGTAGATCAATACGCGCGGCCGGAGGACATGGCGAAAGATTTCTGCCCTGCCCCAACCCTTGGCCACGGCGTTCTGCGTGGAAAAACGAATGAGTCCGCGCGGATAGTGCATCTTGTCCATCACGCTGTTGCAGGCATCGACGCACAAGCCGCAGCCAATGCATTCATATTGCAGCCCATCACGGATGTCAATGCCCACCGGGCAAACCTGCACACATAGGGTGCAATCAATGCAGTCACCCAGTCCCTTGGCCTTGTAATCGACGGTTTTGATCCGTGGACCGCGAGGTTCACCACGGGTTTCGTCGTAGGTGACGATCAACGTGTCCTTATCGAACATGGCGCTTTGAAAGCGGGCATACGGGCACATGTATTTGCACACCTGCTCACGCAGGAAGCCGGCGTTGCCATAAGTGGCAAAACCGTAAAACAGTACCCAGAACATCTGCCAGCTGCCCTGTAGCGCCATCAATTCAGCACCCAGTTGGCGAATCGGCACAAAGTAGCCAACGAAGGTAAAACCTGTCCAGAGCGAGATCACCACCCAAAGCGTCTGCTTAAGCGATTTCTTCCAAATCTTCTCCAAGGTCCAGGGACCGTTGTCAAGCCGAACGCGCGCACTGCGCTCGCCCTCGACCTTGTGCTCGATCCACATGAAAATTTCGGTGTACACCGTCTGCGGGCAGGCAAAACCGCACCACAAGCGCCCGGCTACTGCGGTAAAAAGAAACAGCGACAGCGCCGAGATGATCAACAGCCCCGTCAGATAGATGAAGTCCTGCGGGTACAGCACCAAGCCAAAAATGTAGAACCGGCGTGCACCCAGGTCAAACAAGACCATCTGCCGCTGACCCCATTCCAGCCACGGCAGGCCGTAAAACACGGCTTGCGTCAAAAACACCATGGCCCAACGCCAGCGCGCAAAGAACCCGCTGATGGAGCGCGGGTAGACCTTCTTTTGCGCCTCGTAGAGGGAAGCAACGCTGTGGGAGGCGGAAGGCTCCGATGCCACAGGGGCAATCGGAATGACCTTGCGCGGCTTCTCGCCGGGGCTATTCATGGACAACTATTTCTTAGAGAAAATCAGCAGATCAGTATGGAAGATACGCAAGGAATGCATTCGGCTGGTTCATGCGTTCAACGTGCCACTTCTGGCTTGTTGGATTTGCCCCATACGTAGGCGGTCAACACCGCCAATTGCGGTTCGGTCAATTTGCCTGCCTGAGCGGGCATTTCGTTCGTCTTGCCATTGTTGACCATCGCGACAATCGCCGCCTCGCCCCAACCGTGCAACCAGATGTCGTCCGTCAGATTGGGTGCACCCAGGGCTTGATTGCCCTTGCCATCCATGCCATGGCAGGCGGCGCAAGCAGCAAACTTGGGTTTTCCCAGCGACGCGCGCACCGAGTCGTGCGGGCTGCCCGACAGGCTCAATACGTAATGCGCAACGTTGCGCACTTCATCCGGGGTGCCCACGGCAGCGGCCATGGGGGGCATCATGCCGACGCGTCCGTTATGGATGGTCTCGCTGATTTTTTCCGGCGAACCACCGTGCAGCCAGTCGCCGTCCGTCAGGTTGGGAAACCCTTTGCTTCCATGGGCGTCCGATCCGTGGCATTGCGCGCAATTGTTCATGAACAAGCGTTCGCCAATGGCCATGGCTGGGGCGTCGCCTGCCAGTTGCGCTGTGCTCATCGAGGCAAAGCGGGCATACACAGGCGCAATCTCGGCCTCGCCCCTTTTCATCTCTTCCTGGTACTCGTTGACCTGGGTCCAGCCGAGCGTGC
The DNA here is from genome assembly GCA_049291355.1 of Giesbergeria sp. GTDB lineage: Bacteria > Pseudomonadota > Gammaproteobacteria > Burkholderiales > Burkholderiaceae_C > Simplicispira. The sequence continues at coordinate 3,703 of JBATPF010000239.1, read as the reverse complement.
CGGCGAAGTTGCCCAGACCCGGATAGAAAACGAGGTAGCCCAGGCTAAAGACGATGGTCAGGACAAACATCCACATCCACCAGCGTGGCATGGGATTGTTCATTTCGGTCAGGTCTTCGTCCCAGACATGGCCCGTGGTGTTGTCGCTGCTGGAAACGACCTTCTTGCGTGCCGTAAGCCACAGCAGCAGCAGGCAGCCGAGAATGCCGGCCAGAGACATTCCGGCAACATAGATCGACCAGAAATTGTGGGTGAAATCACTCATGGGAAATTCTCGTTCTGGTGGAGTTCAGTCTTGTTCGAAAGGAAGTCGCGCAGCTTCCTCAAAGCGCTCTTGGTTGCGCCGTGAGAAAGCCCAGATTCCAATACCCAGGAAGCAGGCAAACGACAGCAACGTCACGACGATGCGCATGGTGGTGATGTCCATGGCGTACTCCTTATTTGAGCGCGCGGCCCAGAACCTGAAGGTAGGCGACAACGGCGTCCATCTCGGACTTGCCCTTGACCTCATCGGGCGCGGCGGCAATCTGTGCATCGGTGTAGGGCACGCCTACGATGCGCAACGCCTTCATGTGCGGCGCGACTTCGCTGGGGTCAAGCATGTTCTTGTTCAGCCACGAATAGGCCGGCATATTCGACTCCGGAACCACGTCGCGCGGATTGTTCAGGTGAATGCGATGCCACTCGTCGCTGTACTTGCCGCCCACGCGGTGCAGATCGGGCCCGGTGCGCTTGCTGCCCCACTGGAAGGGGTGGTCATAGACGAATTCGCCGGCGACGGAATAGTGGCCATAGCGCAGCGTCTCAGCGCGGAACGGGCGGATCATCTGCGAATGGCAGTTGTAGCAACCTTCCCGCTGGTAAATATCGCGTCCCATGAGTTGCAGCGACGTGTAGGGCTCCACGCCCTTGAGCGGCTCGGTGGTCGATTTCTGGAAAAACAGAGGCACGATTTCGACCAATCCGCCGACCGCAATCACCAGCACGATCAGAACGATCATCAGGAAATTGTTGGTCTCGATCTTCTCGTGCGAAAAACCCTGCGACGCGTTGTTGTTGTTTGACATGGAATTTCCTAAAGACTCAGGCGTGTGCAGGCTTCACCGTGGGGATGGCCACCGTGGTTGAACGCCCAGAGCTTGCCGTGACCCAAACATTCCAGGCCATCACCAGCATGCCCACCAGATACAGAGCACCACCCATGACGCGAATGACGTAGAAGGGATACGTTGCCTTCACGCTTTCCACGAAGGTATAGGTCAGGGTGCCGTCGGTATTGACCGCGCGCCACATCAGGCCTTGCATCACTCCGGCGATCCACATGGCCGCGATATAGAGAACGATGCCGATCGTCGCCAGCCAGAAATGGAGCTCAATGGCTTTGATGGAATGCATTTTTTCGCGGCCAAAAAGGCGCGGGATCAGGTAATACAGCGAGCCCATCGTGATCAAGCCCACCCAGCCCAGAGCACCGGAGTGCACGTGGCCCACGGTCCAATCGGTGTAGTGCGAGAGCGCATTGACGGTCTTGATGGCCATCATCGGTCCCTCGAACGTGGACATACCGTAGAAAGACAGGGAGACGATCAGGAAGCGGAGGATCGGATCGTCACGCAGTTTGTGCCAAGCACCCGACAGCGTCATGATGCCGTTGATCATGCCGCCCCAGCTGGGCGCCAGAAGAATCAGAGAAAACACCATGCCCACCGATTGCGTCCAGTCGGGCAGAGCCGTGTAGTGCAGGTGGTGTGGGCCGGCCCACATGTAGGTGAAGATCAGCGCCCAGAAGTGGACGATCGACAGGCGGTAACTGTAGACAGGGCGATTGGCCTGCTTGGGGATGAAGTAATACATCATCCCGAGAAAACCGGCGGTAAGGAAGAAACCCACCGCGTTGTGACCGTACCACCACTGCACCATGGCGTCTTGCACGCCGGCGTAGGCGGAATAGCTCTTCATGAAGCCGGCAGGAACCTCGGCACTGTTGACCAGGTGCAGTACGGCCACGGCCAGAATGAAGGAGCCGTAGAACCAGTTGGCGACATAGATGTGGCGCACCTTGCGGATGCCTATGGTGCCGAAAAACACAATGGCATACGCCACCCAGACCAGCGTGATCAGGATGTCGATAGGCCACTCGAGCTCCGCGTATTCCTTACTGGTGTTGTAGCCCAAAGGCAGGCTGATCACCGCCGAGAGAATCACCAACTGCCAGCCCCAGAATGTAAATGCGGCCAACGAACCGCCAAACAAACGCACCTGGCAGGTGCGTTGCACGACGTAATAGCTGGTACCGATCAGCGCGCTGCCGCCGAAAGCAAAGATCACCGCGTTGGTGTGCAAGGGACGCAAGCGGCCATAGCTGAGCCACGGAATGCCGAAATTGAGCTCGGGCCAAGCCAGCTGGGAGGCGATAAATACGCCGATCAGCATGCCAATCACGCCCCACACCACGGCCATGATGGAAAACTGCCGCACAACGGTGTCGTTGTAGTGCGCGGCATTTGGTTTTGTTGAAGGAGTCATCAATTACCTCTGGAAGTCTGCAAATATTAACCCGGCTGCTAGTAGTGCTTTTGACCAAAGTCAAGTGTCTCGAAGAATGCGCTCGGCTTCCTGTTCTATGTTCTCAAATTGGCCCCGGTAGACGGCCCACCAGAGGCCAAGCAAGACCAGCAACACCAAGCCAACCGAGAGCGGAATGAGCAAATAAAGAATATCCATGGGGTGACCTTTTCGAATCAGGCGTGGACCGGCGCATGGGCGCGTGGGCCCCGTCGGGTGTCGGCGTCATCCGCAGGCGTGCCCAAAATCGGCAGCTTCCGTGCCAGACGTGCCGCGTTCAGCACCACCAGCAGCGAGCTGGCCGCCATACCCAGCCCTGCAAGCCATGCGGGCATGAAACCGGCGATGGCCAGCGGCACACACAGTGCGTTGTAGAGCGCCGCCCACCAGAGGTTCTGCCGCACCACGCGCAGGGTCTTGCGCGCCAGCAGAATGCTTTGAGCGATCAGGGCGAGCTGGCCGCCCAACACGACAAAATCCGAGCGCATTCGGGCCAATGGAACCGCACTGCCAAACGCAAACGACGCATGGGCCCCTGCAAGCACCGGGCCATCGTTGAGCCCATCGCCCACCATCGCCACGCGGTGGCCGCGCGACTGGAGCGCCTGCAGGCTGTCCAGCTTGTCGGCCGGCGTGCAGTCCCCTCGCCACGCTGCAATCTGGGCACGCTGGGACACGCGGGCCACCGAGGCAGCGCGATCTCCCGAAAGCACCTGCACCGCGATACCGGCGCGCTCGAGGGCGCGCAAGGCGGCTGGCAGTTCACTGCGCAGCGTTTCTTCAAATTCAAATCGCGCGATCGCGTGCCGCTCTGGCCCGGCTTCGTCGGCCCAGGCCATACAGACCTGAGCGCCGTCGCCGTCCTGCGCCCGCAAACCGGCATGCGCCGCCGAACCCAGCAGCACCGTGCGCGCGGGTCCGGCGCCGTGCAGCTTGCGCACGCGCGCAGTCAGCCCGCTCCCTGGCGCTTCCCGCAGGTCGGCGATTTCCCATGACCGCGCATCCAGCGATGCTTGCGAAGTCCCCGACATCGCCGCCGCTACCAAGGCGCGCGAAAGCGGATGCAGCGAATGGCGCGCCAGCTCCGCAGCCAAGTCCAGGGCCTCGGTCGCCGACATCTCACCAGCCACCTCGGTGC
>JBATPF010000238.1:0-11062 GCA_049291355.1 Giesbergeria sp. | reverse complement strand
GTTCACGGGGTGTTGACGGAGAGCGGGGAGGACGGGGTTCGGCCATGTGGGGGCAGACAAAGGAAATGTGCGCAACAGACGAAAGCGCCACGGACAGCGGGCGGCGGCAACTGGGGCTGCGCCTCAGGGCGCGGCCCCAAACGCCGTTCCGGGGCCAGCATGCCAGCCAAGAAATTGCTCCGCCGGCATGGGACGGCTGATATGGTAGCCCTGCGCCTCGTCGCATGCCATGGCACGCAAGCGATCGAGCAGTACGGCGTCTTCCACGCCCTCGGCCACCACAGTCAAACCCAGATTGTGCGCGAGGTCGATGGTGGAGCGAACGATTTGCACGTCGCCTCCGCCGCTTTGCATGCCAAGCACGAAGGACTTGTCGATCTTGAGCTCGTTCACCGGCAGGCGCTTGAGGTAGGCGAGCGACGAGTAACCGGTTCCAAAGTCGTCGATGGACAGCTTGAAACCCTGCTGTGCCAGGCGGTTGAGCATGGCTTCGGCGCGCTGCGGGTCGTCCATGATGGCGCTCTCGGTGATCTCCAGGCAAATGCTTTCGGCGCGCACCGCGTAGCGTTCAAGGATCGCGCCCAGCCGCAGGCTCAGGTCCGGGTCGAGCAAGTCGCGCGTGGACAGATTGACGGAAACGCGCAGCGCAATGTCGCGTGCGCCGCTTTGTGCCAGCAACACCGCCACCTGTTCAAACACCCAGAGGGTGAGCTGGCGCACAAACCCCGTCTGCTCGGCAAAGGGGATGAATTCCATGGGAGGCACCAGGCCGCGCTGCGGGTGCTGCCAGCGCAGCAGGGCTTCGGCCGCTGCGCCAACGCCCGCTTGCAGGGCCACCTTGGGCTGCAGGTACAGACGCAGTTCCCCATGTTCCACGGCACGGCGCAGATCCCCCAGAAGCGAGAGCGTCTGCGCGCTGGACGAATCGAGCGCCGGGTCGTACAGCAAGGCCACGCTGAGCCGCTTCTTGGCGCCATACATGGCGATCTCTGCGCGGTTGAGCAGCATGTCGGCGTCCTGCGCATGCTCCGGCCACAGGGCAATGCCCATGCTGGCGCTCAGGTCCACGGTCTGGTCATCGAACTGGATGGAGGTCTCGAACGCGCGCGCTATGCGCTCGGCCACGCGCAGCGCGGCCTGCGCGTCCGCCACATGCAGCAGCAGGGCAAATTCGTTGCCGCCGTGCCGCCACCATGTCGCCCGGCGTCCCGGCCATAGGTTGCAGCCGCCCGGCCACAGCCTGAAGCAGGCGATCCCCAAAGGCGTAGCCCAGCACGTCGTTGACATGCTTGAAACGGTCCAGATCCAGCATCAGCACCGCCAGGCTGTGGCCGGGCAACGGGTCGGCGCGCAGCGCGTCGAGCACCGCAGCGCGAAAGCGTTCGCGGTTGGGCAGGCCGGTCAGACGGTCTCGGTAGGCCAGGTTGCGGATTTCGGCCTGCTGGCGGCCGATATCGATGCGCATGTGGTCAAACGAACGCGCCAGGTCGCCCACTTCGTCACTGCGCGCGGTGTCTTCCATGGGTACGCTGTAGTCGCCGCGCGAGAGCCGGCGCGTCGCGGCCAGCAGCGATCGCAGCGGCGTCGTGACGCGCCGCGCCATGGCGCTGCTGCCCAGGGCAAACAGCAGCACGCCCGCAGCCGTAATGACCGCCAACAGCCACTGCAACTGACGGTAGGGCGCCACCACCGCGTCAACCGAACGCAGCAGCGCCTCAGAGGGCACGCCCACCTGGGAGAGCGGGCTGGCGCGCACCAGCAGGGTGTCGCCGCCTTCCAGCTTCAGTTCGTTCACTGCCGCGCCGCCGGCACGCAGCGGCTCCACGGCCTGGGGTGCCAGCGTGCTGACGGGCACGGAAAATCCGCCTTGGCCGTCGCCCACCCGCACCGCCACGTCGGCCGACAGCAACTGGCGCATTTCGTCGGCCAGCGGCTGGCCCACCGGAAAACCCATCAACACCCATCCGATGACCAATGGCGCGCGCAGCGGCACCATGACGAACTGGTGCGGCAGGCCATTGATGACTGCAATCTGGCTTCCCGCAGGATCTGTCGCCAGCGCCGGCACCACCTGCGCCAGCGCTGCGGGCAGCTGCGCCATACCGGCTTCGCCGCTCACGACGCGCAGCGCCAGCTGGGTATCGAGCAGCGCCGTCACTGCGGCGCCAATGCGTGCGCCGTGGTTGGCCAACGCCGATTCAATCGTCGCCATATCGTCTGAAGTGACCGCCGAGCGAAAGCCATAGTCGGCCGCCAGCAACGCCGAACCCTGGCGCAGGCGCTCGGCCTTTTGCTCCAGGAAGCGCCGCCAGACGCGCACGTCGGTGTCGAGCTCGCGCGTAATTTGCGCGCGCGCATTGCGCTCGATGCTGGCGCGCACCACGACAAAGCCCGCCAGTTGCACGGCCAGCAGCAGCAAAAGAGAAATACCAATCAGCCGGGCAACCAGGCTGTGGCGCAAGCTGCGCAGCTTCAAGGCGCGAGTCCGGTCAAACGCACCGCAGCGCGTGTCTCGCCGGCACCCGCATCCACTACCAGCGGCTGCGTCAGGGCCGGCGCGCCCACCGGCATGCCGGGGTGCCAGGTGCGCAGTTGGTAGCTGCCCGCGGGAACCTGCGCCAGCAGTGCACCACCCGGCGGCTGGCCGGCGGCACTGCTGTAGGCAAAGTAAGGCGTGTCGAGCACCAAAATCCAGCCCACCATCTGGTCGTGGATGTTGCAACCCAGCAAAACGACGCCGGGCTGGTCAAAGAGAACCGGGTTCGACGGGGTGCCCTTGTAGAGCTTGATTTCGAACTTTTTTGCTGGGGAGAAGGAATAGACGTGGTGGCGCACGGCGTCGTGGTTGGGGAAGTGCACCTCGGTGCCGGTAGTGACTGCGAGCACCGCGGGCACGAACTGCTTTTTCTCCTGCGCCATTTCAACGCCCTGCAGCGGGCGCACCGCGCGCTGCGCCTGGGCCGACTCCAAAAACACCACGGCCCCCGAAACCGGCTGCCCCGCGCCATCGCGCACCTCCACCTGCACGGTGGCGCTCCAGGCGGCGACACAGAACGGAGCGACTGCCAAGACCCATGCAAAGCGCGATAGAGGAAGGGGCGTAGCCGTAGTCATGACACGCTTTGTAGCACAGTCAAATCCGCATCGCGCGCCAATTGCTCTATCTTTTTTATAGCAACAAACAATGATTGAATAAGCGATAGAAGTCATTTTTATAGCAAAAATGTCCCGGTTCCCCGGTTCCATCTATGGTTCGTTCTCGAGCATCGCGCGGCACGACGCAGCATGTGGCACTGCACAAGCATGCCAAGCCAGCATGAAGGGCCACGAAAATCACATACCCTGCCAAGCCGTTGGTACCTACACTAAGGCGGGGCGAGCCAGTTCGGATCGCCGCCCGCTCTGTTTTGTCCAGCAGCAAGGATCAATGTGGCATCCCAATCTTCTACCAAGTCGATGGCTATCTCGACGCGCTTGCGTCTGGGCTTTGGCTGCATGCTGATGTTGGTCGTGGCGGTCGCAGCGCTGGGACAGTGGTCGGGCGCAAAGGTGCATCAGCAAATGCGCCACATCACCGGTATAGGTGCTCAAAAGGCGCAAGGTGTCGACGCGATGCTCGGCAGCTTAAGTGTCATTGGCCTGCAAAGCCGCTCGGCAGCCATGCTCAACGAGATTGACGCCAAGCAGGCCCACACGCAGATTGAAGCGGTTGGCAAGACCTTGAAGGAATACGAACAACAGGAGGCCTTCCTTGCGCAGCTGATGAGCCCAGGCAACGCCACGCCGGCCGAAATCGAGTTGCTGGACGAGGTGCGGGCGCTGGCCCGCAAAACGCGGCCCGAACTCGACGCCGCCATCAAGGCCGCCGACGACGGAGATACCGTGGCCGCCACGCTGGCACTGATGACGCGTGTCGCCCCCGGCGAAAATTCCTGGCGCACCAAGCTGGGCGAGCTCGTTGTTTTGCAAAACACGCTCAACGCCGAGGCCACCGCGTTCGCTGAGCAGACGCAGAGCCGCACGCGCATGGCAACCGGTGCGCTGGTTTTGCTGGCAATCGGATTGGGGGCCCTGATTGCTTGGCGTACCACGTCCAGCATTACGCAACCTCTGGGCCGTGCGGTGGTGGTGGCCGAACGTATCGCCCGTGGGGACCTGACATCGCAGATAGAAGTGCGCATTCATGACGCATCCGGGCGCCTGCTCGACGCGATTGCCGCGATGCAGGAGCGGCTTCGCACGCTTGTGGGCGACATTGGGCAGACGGCTGAATCGATTCTGGTAGCCAGCTCGGATGTTGCCTCCGGAAACATCAATCTGAGCCAGCGAACGGAACTCACCTCGCACAACCTGCAGGGCGCGGCTACAGCACTGAGTGACCTCACGGGAGCGGTTTCAAACAGCGCAGAAGCGGCGCGCCAAGCCAACCAATTGGCCGCTGGCGCCTCTGACGCGGCCACGCGCGGCGGCGAGGTGGTGTCGCAGGTGGTTCGCACCATGGACACCATCAGCGCCAGCTCGCGAAAAATTTCCGACATCATCAGCGTGATCGACGGGATTGCGTTTCAAACCAATATCTTGGCACTGAACGCGGCTGTAGAAGCCGCACGCGCTGGCGAGCAAGGCCGCGGTTTTGCCGTAGTAGCCAGCGAGGTGCGAAGCCTTGCAGGCCGTTCAGCCCAGGCGGCGCGCGAGATCAAGGCCCTCATCGGTGCCAGTGTGGATCAAGTGCAGGCAGGCAGTGCCCTGGTCAACCATGCGGGAAAAACCATCGAAGAGTTGGTGCACTCGGTGCGCAAGGTTTCTGACATCATGGGGGAAATAACCTCTGCAGCCCAGGAACAGAGTCAGCGAATCGGCCACGTCAGTCAGTCCATGGACGAGCTCGAAAGCATGACGCAGCAAAATGCTGCGCTGGTGGACGAAGGCGCCAGTGCGGCCGACAGTCTGCGCGACCAGGCTGGTCGGCTTACACAAATGGTGGGCACGTTTCGCCTGACGCGCAATCCCACCAATGAAGGCACATCAGGCGCTGCCAGCCGCGCGGCCCCTCCTTCCGGCTTGCCCATGCCCGCGCCGTCCCGGCAAGCCGTGCAGCAGTGGCCCACATTGCCTTCCACGCCCGGCTGAGTCGAACGAGGCCGCTAAAGCCAAGTGCAGGGAGTTGTTGTTGGCATGAACTGAATTGGCAACGCGTGGCACTCCCGATGCCTTGCGCCTACGGTTGATCACCGCTGCGTCGAAAAAAAGCTGCTGCGCAAGGCATCCAGCTCCAATACCCGCAAGCCGCCGTATTCCACGCGAATGGCGTGCTGCGCTTCCAGCACCGCGAGCGCCTCGTTCACCCGCTGGCGCGACAGGCCCACCAGGTAGGCGAGTTCCTGCTGGGTGATGCGCAGCACCTCGCCCACACCGGGGTAGAGCACCGGGTTGAAGAGCGCGGCCAGGCTCCGTGCCACGCGCACGTTGGGATTGCTCAGGCGGTCGATCTCCCGCGCGGCGATGAACTGACCGAGGCGCTCATTCAACTGGTGCATGACGAAGCGGTTGAAACCAATCGAGTGATCAAGCAGCCAATGAAAGGTGTCAATCGGCAAGCCCGCGACGGTGCTGGCCCGCAGCGCCTGCACGTTGTACCGATAGGGCTCACGTTTGACCGCCGTCCCCTCGCCAAACCAGCCACCAGGCGGCAGGCCGGCAAACGTCATGGTGCTCCCATCGGCGTGGTCGTTGCTCATTTTGAGCAGACCTTCGACCACGCCAAACCAGTAGGTCACGGGTCGCCCCACCCGGCAGACGTAGTCACCCGACAAGGCGTCGCCCACCAGCAAAGCGGCCACTGCACGCTCACGTTCTTCGTTCTGCAGCAGCGCCAGCCACGGAATACCCGCAAGCTCTTCGCGTGTGGGCGGGCGGCGGCGATGGTGAAGGGAGAGGTCGTGCGTCATGGGAAGGTGGTTGGGGAATACCACGAGGGCAATTGTCGGCACAAGGACACCATCGGCCTGCGCATCGCGCCATGATGTAGCTTTGCGCGCTGTCGCAACCTGCGGCGTCCGCCGCCATTGCACCATGAACCTGAACACCTTTCCACACCGCTGCGCTCAAAGCGAACGCGGCGCGTACCTGCCGCGCCGCACCTTGCTCGCTGGCGCACTGTCTCTGCCCTGGCTTGGCCTGCCCATGGCGCATGCTCAGGAAGGTCCGCTGAAACTGTGCCAATCGACCGCTCTGACGGGGCCGCTGGGCGATCTCGGTTCGGCCATGCACCAGGGCGCCCAGGCGGCGTTTGCTGTGGCCAACGCCCGGGGCGGCGTCAACGGCCGCAAGATCCAGCTGCAAACCCTGGACGATGGCTATGAAATTCCCCGCTCCCTGGCCAACATCGACAAGTTTCTCGCAGATCCAGCCTGCTTCGCACTGTTCAACTGCATGGGAACGCCCATGGTGGGCGCAATGATGCCCAAGGTGCTGCAGTCGGGCATGCCCTTCTTCGCGCCGTTTACGGGGGGCCAGCTGAGCCGCATTGCCGGCGCGCGCAACGTTTTCAACCTGCGTGCCAGCTACGCCGACGAAGCCGAAAAAGCGGTGCAGCACCTGGCGACACTGGGCATCAAGCGCATCGGCATCGCTTACCAGAACAACGCCTTCGGCAAAGAGGTGCTGCAAGGCGCACAGCAGGCTGTGGCCGACGCCAAGCTGCCCGCGCCCATCGCCACTACGGTAGAAAACGATGCTTCGGACGCCGACAAGGCAGCGCGAAGCCTGTCCGAGGCCAATCCCGAAGCGGTGCTGGTGGGGTTGGCGGGCAAGCCGGCGCTGGAGTTTGCCAAGGCCTTCCATGGCATGCGCGCGGGCGTCACGATGTACGCCCTGTCGGTGCTGGGAACCTCCGCCAACATCAAGGCGCTGGGCGAGAGCGCGCGCGGCATGGCGATCTCGCAGGTGGTGCCGCTGCCCACCAACGCCGTGGTGCCGGTGGTGCGCGAGTTTCAGCTGGCCTGGAAATCCCTGGGCGCAACGGCCGAGCCGTCTCACCTTGCGCTGGAGGGCTATATCAATGCCCGAGCGTTTCTGGAAGCGCTGCAGCGCGCCGGGCGCAATCCGACGCGTGCGGCTTTCATCGATGCGGTCTGGACGCTGCGCAAATGGGATCTGGGCGGCTTCGAGATCAACGCGACGGCGCCCGAGCGCAGCGCCTCCCGTTTTGTCGAACTCACCTTGGTAGGCAGGAACGGGCATTTCATTCGCTGATGAGGAAGCGTCCGGGTTCAACCCCATCAGTACTTTCCCTGAAATTGTCGTCAAACAGACAAGATGGCGTCAAAGTAGAACCTACGATGGCAGTCAACAGCGTGTAACAACGGCAAGAAGGCGCACCGCGCGCCCCCGACACCAAGGATTTTCATGAACAGTACGTTCCCGCAATTGCTGCTCCAGCACGCCGCAGAAAGGCCCGACGCGCCCGCACTGCGCGAGAAGGAATACGGCATCTGGCAAGCGCACTCCTGGTCTCAACTGGCAAAGCTGGTCGAACAGGTGGCTGCGGGCCTGCAACAGGCGGGCCTGCGCCGCGGCGAGCACATGGTGGTCATCGGCTCCAACCGGCCGCGCCTGTACGCCACCATGCTGGCGATTCAGGCCGTGGGCGCCATTCCAGTGCCGCTGTACCAGGATGCGGTGGCGACCGAGTGCGTCTTCCCCCTGACGAACGCCGAAGTGCGCTTTGCCATGGTCGAAGATCAGGAGCAGGTCGACAAACTGCTGGAAATTCGCGATCGCTGCCCGCTCATGACCCGCATCTGGTTCGACGACCCGCGCGGCCTGCGTAAATACGATGAAGACGGCCTGGGAGACATCGAACTGCTGATAGCCGCAGGCGCCCAGTTCACGGCGCAAAACCCCGGCTGGTTTCGCGACACCGTGGCCAAGGCGTCGCCCGACGAAGTCGCCGCCATGTTTTTTACCTCTGGCACCACGGGCAACCCCAAGGGCGTGGTGCACACGCACAAGACGCTGCTGAGCAGCGCGTCGGCCGGCGCCGAATTCGACAAACTCACCAGCGCCGAGGAAGTGCTGGCCTACCTGCCCCCCGCCTGGATCGGGCAGAACATTTTCAGTTATGCACAGTGGCTCGCTTGCGGCTACGTGGTGAACTGCCCGGAGTCGGCCAGCACGGTCACCATCGACCTGAAGGAAGTCGGCCCGACGTACTACTTTGCGCCGCCGCGGGTGTTTGAGGGCTTGCTCACCAGCGTCACCATCCGCATGGAAGATGCCGGTTTTCTCAAGCGCAAGATGTTCTCTGCCTGCATGGCCCTGGCCGAACGGGTAGGGCCGGCGCTGATGGACGGGCAACCGGTGGGCGCCTGGGATCGCTTCAAATACGCACTGGGCGACCTGCTGGTCTACGGGCCGCTGCGCAACAACCTGGGGTTCAGCCGCGTGCGCGTCGCCTACACCGCAGGCGAAGCCATCGGCCCCGATTTGTTCAGCTTTTACCGCTCCATTGGCATCAACTTGAAGCAGCTCTACGGCTCGACGGAAACCGCCGTGTTCGTCTGCCTGCAGCCCGACAACCAGGCGCGCGCCGACACCGTGGGCGTGCCGATTCGCGGCGTGGAAATCAAGGTCGCCGACAACGGCGAAATCCTGGTCAAGTCGGCCGGCCTGCTCAAGGAATATTACAAGAACCCCGAGGCCACGGCCGAGGTGCTGACGGCAGATGGCTGGTACCACACCAGCGACGCCGGCTTTCTTGACGCGCACGGGCATTTGAAAATCATCGACCGCGTGAAGGACGTGGGCCGCATTCAAGGCGGCGCCAACGACGGCGCCATGTTTGCGCCCAAGTACGTGGAGAACAAGCTCAAGTTCTTCCCGCACATCAAGGAAGTCGTGGCCCTGGGCGACCGGCGCGAAAAAGTGTGCGTGATGATCAACATCGATTTCGACGCGGTCGGCAACTGGGCCGAGCGCAAAAACATCCCTTATGCCGGCTACACCGACCTGGCGCAAAAGCCCGAGGTGTACGACCTGATCCTCGAATGCGTGGAAAAGGTCAACGCCGACCTGGCCAGCGACAACCTGCTTGCCGGCAGCCAGGTCAGCCGCTTCCTGGTGCTGCACAAGGAACTCGACGCCGACGACGGCGAACTGACCCGCACCAACAAGGTCCGGCGCGGCTTCATCGCCGAGAAATACGGCGTGCTGGTCGATGCTCTGTACGCCGGAAAAACCGAGCAGTACATCGAAACCCAGGTGAAGTTTGAAGACGGCCGCACCGGCAGCGTGAGCGCCACGCTCGCGCTGCGCGACGCCAAGACCTTCACCCCAGTGAAAAACGCAGCATGAACCACAAGAAGATCGGCGACGTCGTGCTGGATGTGAACAACATCAGCCTCTCCTTTGGCGGCGTGAACGCACTGACCGACATATCGTTTGACGTGCGCGAGCACGAGATCCGCTCCATCATCGGCCCGAACGGCGCCGGCAAGAGCTCCATGCTCAATTGCATCAACGGCGTCTACACGCCGCAGCAAGGCTCCATCACCTTTCGCGGCCAAACTTTCTCGCACATGAATTCACGTCAGGTGGCCGAGATGGGCATTGGCCGCACCTTCCAGAACCTGGCGCTGTTCAAGGGCATGAGCGTGATCGACAACATCATGACTGGCCGCAACCTCAAAATTAAGAGCAACATCTTTATGCAGGCCTTACGCATCGGCCCTGCAGAGCGCGAAGAAATGGCCCACCGCGAGAAGGTTGAGCACATCATCGACTTCCTGGAAATTCAGGCGTTTCGCAAAACGCCGGTAGGCCAGTTGCCCTACGGCCTGCAAAAGCGCGTGGACCTGGGTCGCGCCCTGGCGATGGAGCCACAGGTGCTGTTGCTCGACGAGCCCATGGCTGGCATGAACGTGGAGGAGAAGCAGGACATGTGCCGCTTCATCCTCGATGTGAACGACGAATTCGGCAGCACCATCGTGCTTATCGAGCACGACATGGGCGTGGTGATGGACATCTCAGACCGCGTGGTGGTGCTCGACTACGGCAAGAAGATTGGCGACGGCGACCCCGAATCGGTGCGCAACAACGAAGACGTGATTGCCGCCTACCTCGGCACTACCCACTAAAGACGCGCCGGAGCACACAACACCATGGCATTTTTCATTGAAACCCTGATCGGCGGCCTGATGGCAGGCATGCTGTATTCGCTGGTCGCGCTCGGCTTCGTGCTCATCTACAAGGCCTCGGGCGTCTTCAACTTTGCGCAGGGCGCCATGGTGTTGTTCGCCGCCTTGGCCATGGCGCGTTTCGCTGAATGGTTCCCCGGGTGGAGCGGCATTGCCAACCCCGTGCTGGCCAACGTGGTTGCCTTCATTGCCGCCGGTGCGCTGATGTTCATCGTTGCCTGGCTGATTGAACGCCTGGTGCTGCGCCACCTGGTCAACCAGGAAGGCGCGACGCTGCTGATGGCCACGCTGGGCATCGCCTACTTCCTCGAAGGCCTGGGCCAAAGCATGTTTGGCAGCGATATCTACCCGATTGACATCGGCATGCCCAAGGACCCGGTGTTCCTGTTTGACAAGGTGTTTCCCGGCGGCATTCTGGTGAACCAGGAAGACGTGATCGCCGCCGGCATCGCAGCGGCACTGGTGATTGCGCTAACCATCTTCTTTCAGAAAACCAAGACCGGCCGCGCGCTGCGCGCCGTGGCCGACGACCACCAGGCCGCACAATCCATCGGCATTCCGCTCGGGCGCATCTGGGTCATTGTGTGGTGCGTGGCGGGCGCCGTGGCGCTGGTCGCCGGCATGATTTGGGGCTCCAAATTGGGCGTGCAGTTCTCGCTCACCACGATTGCCCTGCGCGCCTTGCCGGTCGTCATTCTTGGGGGCCTCACCTCGGTGCCTGGCGCCATCATCGGCGGCTTGATCATCGGCGTGGGCGAGAAGCTCTCCGAGGTCTACCTCGGGCCCTACGTGGGCGGCGGCATCGAAATCTGGTTCGCCTACGTGCTCGCCTTGGTCTTCCTGCTGTTTAGGCCGCAGGGGCTCTT
>JBATPF010000237.1:0-19230 GCA_049291355.1 Giesbergeria sp. | reverse complement strand
GCTCGGGCCGAGCCCAGCCGTGGCTTGTCTGCCGCCGGCATCAGCTCCAGCTCCAACGCCCGGCGCCGGCGGGCAGCACCGGCGGGCCGAGTGGACCATGCGGCGCGGCTGCTGCTTTCGCACATGGAGTTTCTGGAGGCCCTTTCGCACGAAGACAACGCCTTGCTCAGCGGCCAGGAAGCGCCGCACGGCCCCTTGTTCGCGTGGATCGAGGCGCAATTTCATGAACAGGGCTCGCTGCCCTGGGCCGTGTTGCGCGAGTCGCTGCGTGGCCATGGCTGCGAAGCGCTGGCCGAGCGTGTCATGACCGGTGCACACGCCCAGACCGAAGGCGATACGCACGAACTGCGCCTGGAACTGCGCGGTCTGCTCAACCGCATGCTGGCGGAACAATTGCGAGCGCAGGAAACCGAGGCCTTGACGGCGGCCAACACCGACCCCGCAGCCTTGCAGCGTTACCGCGCGCTGCAGGCGCGGCGCGTGGCTCTGGAGCGTTTGGCACCCCAGGTCTCTTGAAAAACCTCTGGCAGGTATAATGTAGGGTTGATCGGCAAGAGCGACAGCAGCACCTCCGGGCCGGGCACCAGTGACACACGCGCACGACAGCCCTCCTTACCGCAAGGACTGCACACCAAATGATCGCCCAGACATCTTGCTTGAAGCCCTTTCGGCTTCCCCCGTAAAGGCCCACTGCCTTTGCCGTGCCACCCGCGCCGGGATTTCAGGCGCTTGCGTCGTCTTTGTTCATTTTGACCCCGAGGTTGTCCATGCCTGCTCAAAAGCCTGCGAAGTTGCCCAAGTCCGTTCCCGCCGCGAAGGCATTGCCCGCCACAGCCAAGACATCTGCCAAGAAGCCATCCGCAAAAGCTGCCCCCAAGGCAGTGGCTGCGCCGGCTGCCAAGAAAGCCCCTTCCGTGCCCAAGACTGCTGCAAAGACCTCCGAATCCGAAGAAAAAAAGACCCGCGCCAAGGCTGCTGCGCCTGAGGCCGAGACAACCGAGGCACCCAAGAAGCGTGCCGGCCGTCCAGCCAAAGCCGCCGCTGCGCCCAAAGCAGGCAAAGCCGCCAAGGCTCCGGCCGCACGCGGCAAGAAGGGCCAGGCAGACGCCGACAGCGACGACGCCGATCTCTCTGATATCGAGTCGGACCTGGAGGGCGAGGTTGAGGAAACGACCGAAGTGGCCACCACAGAAACTCCTGTGGAGAAGGTCAAGCCGCTGCGCATGAAGATCAGCAAGGCCAAGGAACGGGCGTTGATGAAGGAATTCGGCCTGGACGAAACCGTTCTGTCCGAAGAAGACCTGGCCAAGCGGCGCTCACGCCTGAAAACCCTGATCAAGCTGGGCAAGACGCGCGGCTACCTGACCCACGGAGAAATCAACGACCACCTGCCCGACAAGCTGGTGGATCAGGAGACGCTGGACGTCGTGATCTCCATGCTCAATGACCTGGGCGTGGCCGTGTACGAGCAGACACCCGACGCCGAGCAACTGCTGGTTACCAACACCGCCCAGACGGCTGCCACCGAGGAAGAGGCCGAAGAAGCTGCCGAAGCGGCGCTTTCCACCGTGGACAGCGAATTTGGCCGCACCACCGACCCGGTGCGCATGTACATGCGCGAAATGGGCACGGTGGAGCTGCTCACGCGCGAAGGCGAAATCGAAATCGCCAAACGCATCGAAGGCGGTCTGATGGCGATGATGGAGGCCATCAGCGCATCCCCTGCCACCATTGCTGAAATCCTCAATATGGGCGAGGACATCCGCGAAGGCAAGGTGGTCATTTCGACCATCGTCGACGGTTTTTCCGTCCCTAACGAGGCCGACGACTACGTGGCCGAAGAGGATTTCGACGAATTCGACGAGGACGATGACGACGATGGCAAGGGTGGCAGCAAGGCGCTGACCAAGAAACTCGAAGAACTCAAGAACGAAGCCCTGCGGCGCTTCGACAAGATGCGCGAGATGTTCGAGAAAGTGCACAAGATCTATGACCGCGAAGGCTACGGCACGCCGGCATACGTCAAGGCCCAAAACGCGCTGTCGACCGAGCTGATGACCATCCGCTTCACCGCCAAGACGATTGAAAAGCTGTGCGACATGGTGCGCGGCCAGGTGGACGACGTGCGCAAGAAGGAACGCGAGTTGCGCCGCATCATCGTCGACAAGTGCGGCATGTCGCAGGAAATGTTCATCAAGGAATTTCCGGCCAATTTGCTCAATCTGGACTGGGTCGAAAAGCAAGCCGCAGCCGGCAAGCCCTGGAGCACGGTGATGGCACGCAACATCCCGCCGGTGCAAGACTTGCAGCAAAAACTTGCGGACCTGCAGTCGCGCGTCGTGGTACCGCTTGCGCAGCTCAAGCTCATCAACCGGCGCATGAACGAAGGTGAAGCCAGTTCGCGCGACGCCAAGAAGGAAATGATCGAGGCCAACCTGCGCCTCGTCATTTCGATTGCCAAGAAGTACACCAACCGCGGCCTGCAGTTCCTCGATTTGATCCAGGAAGGCAACATCGGCCTGATGAAGGCGGTGGACAAATTCGAATACCGCCGCGGCTACAAGTTCTCTACCTACGCCACCTGGTGGATTCGCCAGGCCATCACCCGCTCGATTGCCGACCAGGCGCGCACGATCCGCATTCCGGTGCACATGATCGAGACCATCAACAAGATGAACCGCATCTCGCGCCAGCATCTGCAGGAGTTCGGCTTTGAGCCCGATGCGTCCGTGCTGGCCGAGAAGATGGAGATCCCGGAAGACAAGATCCGCAAGATCATGAAGATCGCCAAAGAGCCGATCTCCATGGAAACCCCCATTGGTGACGACGACGACAGCCACCTGGGCGATTTCATTGAGGACGGCGCCAACACGGCGCCGCTGGAAGCCGCCATGCAGGCAGGCCTGCGCGACGTGGTCAAGGACATCCTCGATGGCCTGACCCCGCGCGAAGCCAAGGTGCTGCGCATGCGTTTCGGCATCGAGATGACCAGCGACCACACGCTGGAAGAAGTGGGCAAGCAGTTCGACGTGACGCGCGAGCGCATCCGCCAGATCGAAGCCAAGGCACTGCGCAAACTGAAGCACCCCAGCCGCAGCGACAAGCTGCGCAGCTTCATCGATTCGCTCTAATTCATTCCCCTCTCCCATCACCCCGGCCTGCGTTCGCAAGCCGGGGTTTTTTGTTGCCTCCACGCAAAGATCGGCACTTGAAATCGGCGCGGTTGCCGACAGCCGCGGTGGGACGAAGCTGACGCTTCAAGGACTGGGACGCACGCAAGATCAAGGCGTCTTTGAGGAAACCCCTTGGGGACCTCATCCATTCACACGAAGGAAAAATCATGCGAACAAAACTTACTCTGCTGGCTGTTCTTGCAAGCGCCTCATTCATGGTCAACGCCCAAGGCACGGCACCTGCAATGTCCAGCACCACCACGGCGAACAACGTGCAATCCATTCCCTCGGGCAATGAACCGCTGAACAAGGCGCCCACCATGAAGACGCCTTCGGACAAGACGCGCAGCGCCGTCGAAGCCGGTGCGGCCGATGCCGCCAAAACGGGCACCATCTCTAGTGGCAACCAACCACTTGCCCCCATGGTGAGCCCGCATTCGAACACCACCCGCGCCGCCAAGCGCCAAGAAGGTGCGGCCGCAGTGGGCTCGGGCAACCTCGCCACCGGCAATGAACCCATCGTTGGCTCGCCGAACGAACAGGCGCACAGTCAAATGAAGTCGGACAAGGCCATGAAGAAGTCGGACATGTCCAAGAAGACCATGTCGGACAAGAAAATGCACAAGGGCACCAACCAAGCCAAGAACATGGCTGGCGATGCCGATGCCGTGAAGTCAGGCAACGAGCCCTATCTCAAGACCCCCAGCACCATGTCCGAAAAGACGCGTGCCGACGTGCGCGCTGACACCACGATGAATGGTGGAGCGGAGGCTGCGGTCTCGGGCAACCAGCCCTTGGCTCCGCGCGCCACCACAACTTCAACGAAGAGCCGTGCCAGCGTGAAAGCCGATGCTGTATCCGCGGCAAAAAATGACGCCATTAAAACCGGTGACGGCGCTGCCAAGGCCGCGAACTGATTTTCAGAGCCGCCCTGGGGCGGTCTCACACCAAAGCGGAGCGCGCAGGCGACTCCGCTTTTTTTGGCTATTGCGCCGTAGCTACCGCGCCCGAGCCCGCCATGGATTCCACCTCGGACAGGGTGTATCCCACGCTCTGAAGCACCTCCATCGTATGGGCAGCGAAGCGCGGCGCATCGGCCCGCACCCCCAGGCGCTCGCCGCCCATGCGCAGCGGCAACAACGCCACCAAAGCTTCTTCGCCGGCGCGCTCGCCATCGGGCAGCTTCATCGGCTGCAGGCCGCCAGAGGCCAGGAGGTGGGGATCGTGCAGCAGGTTCTCTGGCTTCTCGATGCGGGCAAAGGGCAAGCCTTCTGCCTCGAAGCGAGCAGCGAGCGTCGCCGCGTCCAGCCGCCCGAAGCGCTCACGCAACTGCGGAATCATCCGCTCCCTGGCGCGCACGCGATCGTTGTTGCTGCGCAGGCCCTCGTCGTGCAACAAATCATCAAAACCGAAAACCGTGCACAGCCGCACCCATTGCGGATCGCTTACGGCGGCAAGAAACACCTGCTCACCATCCCCGGAGGTGAAGATGTCGTACACGCCCCAGGAGTGAATGCGCTCCGGCATGGGCGCAGCGGGCTGGCCGGTGACCGCAAACTGCATCATGTGCTGCGCGACGAGAAAAACGTTGTTCTCGAACAGCGCCGAGTCAATTTCCTGCCCCTGCCCTGTCTGGTTGCGCTGCATCAGCGCTGCAAGTGCTCCGATGGCGCCAAACATACCCCCCATGATGTCGTTGACGCTCGCCCCGGCGCGCAGCGGATCGCCCGAACGACCGGTCATATACGCCAAGCCTCCCATCATCTGCACCACTTCGTCGAGCGCGCTGCGGTGCTCGTAGGGTCCGGGCAAGAAGCCTGTGTGATTGACATACACCAGGCCGGGGTTGCTCTGGCGCAGCGTGGCGTAGTCCAGACCCAGCTTGGCCAGCGATCCGGGCTTGAAGTTTTGCACCACCACATCGGCCGAGCCTGCCAGCCGCAGGGCGGCCTCCAACCCGCGCGGGTTGCGCAAATCGAGCGCCACGCTCTTTTTGTTGCGATTGAACAGCGGGAAAAACCCGGCTCCCGCGCCCAGCAGGTGGCGGGTGCGGTCGCCATCCACAGGTTCCACCTTGATCACCTCGGCCCCGAGGTCCGCCAGAACCAGGCCGCAGGTCGGTCCCATCACCATGTGGGAAAACTCCACCACCCGCAGGCCGGACAGGGGGAGATGCTGGCTGTTGGGTGTACCCGAAGTGGGGGGTGCAGTGGAAGAATCAGGAATCATGGGCGGCGGGCAAAGGCGTAGGAGTCGCGAAGCATGATGCCAGAGCATTTCGTGGCGCACCCGCAACAGATTTCCACGCATGCGAGTTTCTTGCCTTCCTCACATAACGGGTCTGGTTTTGGAGCTATTAAACTTGTAGCAAATTCGGTTCAGCGCTATATTGGCTTGCCCGTCCAGCCTGGCACCGAACCACCGCATCACACCCCTCGCGAGGAGAAGCCGCATGAGCTCAAAGGAAAACGTCGCCATCAACCAGCTGTTTGAACGGCTCGAATGTCGCTATGCGCTTCGTGTCCTCTGGGCATTGCGAGACGGCCATCCGCAAACTTTCCGTTTGCTGCAGGACAGCGTGGGGGGCATCACGCCCAACACGCTCAACACCCGCATCAAGGAAATGCGCGAAGCCGGGCTGCTCGACCACGGCAGCGACGGCTACATAGTCACCCCCTCGGGCACCGACCTGCTCAAGCGGCTCAGCGATGTTCAGGCCTTCGCCAACCGCTGGGTCGCAGCGCGCGCCAAAAAGTAAAGCTGCGCCAAGGCAGCGCCTGGCCCATTTCATTTTTTAGGTAAAAATGGCCTCTAGCGCACTATCCACGGGCGTTAGCAGCTATCAATTCAATAGTATTCAAGGATTTCCATGGCATTGATTTCCACCGATTCCGGCCTCCAGTACGAAGACACTGTCATCGGTGACGGCGCGCAAGCGTCGCGCGGCGAACCGGTTTCGGTGCACTACACCGGCTGGCTTTACAACGACGGCGTGCAAGGCGCCAAGTTTGATTCGAGCCGCGATCGCAATGATCCGTTTGCCTTCACTCTGGGCGCAGGCATGGTCATCAAGGGCTGGGACGAAGGCGTACAGGGCATGAAAGTGGGCGGCCAGCGCACCCTCATCATTCCGGCTGGCCTGGGCTACGGCGCACGCGGCGCTGGCGGCGTGATTCCGCCCAATGCCACGCTCAAATTCGACGTCGAACTGCTCAAGGTCGGGCGTTAAGGGCGTCCATACCTGGGCCTCCGTAAGCCCTACATTTCGGTTTGCGGGCGCGGCTGAAGCGGCGCCGGGCGGGTGATCCAGCTCACCACAACAGCCGCCAGCAAACCCGCGGGAACGCCAAAAACGCCCGCAGACACCGGCTGTATGCCAAACCACAAACCATCGGCCAACAGCCAGCGCGGCAGATGCGCCTGCAACGTGGGCACGTGGGACAACAAGTAATAGACCGCTACGCCCAGACCGCTGAGCATGCCCGCCACCGCACCTTGGCGGGTCGTGCCCCGCCAGAAGATGCCCAGCACCATGACGGGCACAAACGCCGAGGCCGCCAGCGAAAAGGACGCCGAGACCAGCGGCAAGATGTCTGCCGGCTTGAGCGCTGCGATGAAAGAAGCGATCAGCGCCACGGCCAGGAGCGCAAACTTGGTCAAAATCACTCGCTGCTCAGGCGAAGCGCTGCGCGGGCGGGCCCGGAAGTACAAATCGCGGACCAAGGCGTTGCTGATGGTCAGCAGCAGCCCGTCGGCGGTGGACAGCGCGGCGGCCAGCCCACCTGCCGCCACCAGGCCTGACACCACATAGGGCAGGCCACCCAACTCGGGCGTAGCGAGCATGATGAGGTCGGCACCGAGGCGAATTTCGCCAAACTGCACGATGCCGTCGCCGTTCATGTCTTCCACTGACAGCAGCGAGGCATCCACCCGCGCCCACTGCGCCATCCAGTTGGGCAAGGCGTCAAAGTGGCTGCCCACCAGATTGTTCATTACCTCGAACTTCACCAGCACGGCCAGCGCGGGCGCGCTCAGGTACAAAAGCGCCACAAAGAACAGCGTCCAGGCCACGGAACTGCGCGCTCCGGCCACTGTGGGCGAGGTGTAGTAGCGGGTCAGCAGGTGCGGGAGACCCGCCGTGCCCACCATCAGGCAAAACATCAGCGCCAGAAAATTCCGTCGGGAATTGGTAAATGCTGCCTGCATTTCCGGCGTCCCCTCGGGGTCCCCAGCATAGGGCTGGGCATGCTGGGGCAGGCCGCCCAGCGGCAGAGCGCGGGCGTAGTTCTCCAGCATCTTGCGCTCCCAGAGGGTGCGCGCGGCTTGCGCATTGCGCGGCAGTGCTGCCAGCTCGCGGCTGGCAGCCACGATCAGGCCCACGTCGGCATTTTGCGTGCGCAAGCGGCGAATGCGCTCTTGCATGTCGCTGCGCTCGCGCTCCAGTGCCTTGTCCACATCGCCCAGCCGCGCCTCGTAGTCCTGCGCCCGGTGCAAATAGGCTTGCACCACCTGCTGCTCTTGGGGCGAGGCCAGCAAACCCGCCTCCAGATCAGAGATTTTGCCGATCTGCTTGCCGTACACCATCACCGCAATCGGACTCCCCAACTGTTTGTAGGCCAGCCAGGAGACAGGAATCAGAAACGCGAGCAGCAGCATCACATACTGGGCCACCTGGGTCCAGGTGATGGCGCGCATGCCGCCCAGAAACGAGCACAGCAGCACGCCGCCAAGCCCCAGCATGATGCCGATCTCGAACTGCACGCCCGTCAGGCGCGAGGCAATCAGGCCAATACCGTAGATCTGCGCGACCACATAGGTCGAAGAGCACACCACAGCCGCCAGCGCCGCAATGACGCGCGGCCAGGTGCCCCCAAAGCGGACATGAAAAAAATCGGGCACGGTGTAGAGCCCCATGGCCCGCAGGTGCGGTGCCACCAGAATGGCCACCAGACAAAAGCCCCCCGTCCAGCCCAGCAGATAGGCCAGGCCGCCGGCCTGCTGGGGCGTGCCCGAATAGCCCTGGAGGTAGAGCGCGCCGGAGAGGCTGATGAAGGAAGCCGCGCTCATCCAGTCGGCCGCCGCAGCCATACCGTTGTACATGGGCGGGATGCGCCGGCCCGCCACGTAGTACTCCAGCGGATCGGTGGTGCGGCCATACACCCCGATGGCGGCGTAGACCATCACCGACAGAAATAGAAAAATCGGTCCGATCCAGTGGCGCGAAAGCCCCTGCTGCTCCGCCCATGTCATCAGCGCCAGAAATGCCAGCACGCCGACGACATAGAGCGCCAGGATGCGGTGCAATCGCCGCGCATAGCCGCGCTCGTCGGCGGCCGCGTGGGTCTGCGGCTCAGCCAAGCTCGCGCTCCGCGCTGCTCTCGGCGGCCAGCAGCGCACGGGCGTCCTGTCGCTCAAAACGGCTCATGGCCCAGGCATAGACCACCACAATGCCGATAAAGACAAACACCGCGCCCTGCGAGGCGATCCAGAATCCCACCGGCCAGTTGCCAATGGAAAACAACAGGTCTCGCGCAAAGAAACAGACGCCAAACGAAGTCAGCGCCCAGATCGCCAGCAGAACGGCTTTGAGTCGCAGGTGCCGCACGTCGTGCAGATCCGGCGGGAAGGCATGCGCCGCACCCTCTTCGCCAGAAACAGGCTCGTCGCGGGGCGGCTGCATGGTGAAACGGCGTCAGTGCGCTGCGGCCAGCAGCTTCCAGGTGGCCACCACGCTGTCCGGATTGAGCGAGATCGAGGAAATACCTTCATCGGCCAGCCACTGCGCAAAATCGGGGTGGTCGCTGGGGCCCTGGCCACAAATACCGATGTACTTGCCCTGCGCCAGACAGGCCTTGATGGCCATGTGGATCAGCGCCTCGACGGCCTTGTCGCGCTCATCAAAATCCTTGGCCAGCAGTTCCAGGCCCGAGTCGCGGTCCAGGCCCAGGGTGAGCTGCGTCAAATCGTTCGAGCCGATGGAGAAGCCGTCAAAAAACTCCAGGAACTGCTCGGCCAGCAAAGCGTTGCTGGGAATCTCGCACATCATGATGAGCTTGAGATCGTCCTGGCCGCGCTTGAGGCCGTGCTGCGCCAACAACTGCGTGACGCGCTCGGCCTGGCCCAGGGTGCGCACAAAGGGCACCATCACTTGCACATTGGTCAGGCCCATGTCGTTGCGCACGCGCTTGATCGCTTCGCACTCCATGGCAAAGGCTTCGCCAAACTCGTCGCTCACATAGCGCGCCGCGCCGCGAAAGCCCAGCATGGGGTTTTCTTCCTCGGGCTCGTAGCGGCTGCCGCCGATGAGCTTGCGGTATTCGTTGCTCTTGAAGTCCGAAAGGCGAACGATGACGGGCTTGGGCCAGAAAGCGGCGGCAATCGTCGCCACGCCTTCGGCCACTTTGTCGACGTAGAAGGCCCGCGGGCTGGCATGGCCGCGCGCCACGGATTCGACGGCCTTCTTCAGGTCCGAATCGATGTTCGGATAGTCGAGGATGGCCTTGGGGTGTACGCCAATGTTGTTGTTGATGATGAATTCGAGCCGCGCCAGGCCCACGCCCTGGTTGGGCAGCTGGCAGAAGTCGAACGCCAGTTGCGGGTTGCCCACGTTCATCATGATCTTGGTGGCAATCTCGGGCATCTCGCCGCGCTGCACCTCGGTAACTTCGGTTTCCAGCAGGCCGTCGTAGATGTGGCCGGTGTCGCCCCCGGCGCAGCTCACCGTCACCAGGGTGCCGTCCTTGAGCCGCTCAGTGGCATCGCCGCAGCCCACCACGGCCGGAATGCCCAACTCGCGCGCAATGATGGCGGCATGGCAGGTGCGTCCGCCGCGATTGGTGACGATGGCCGAGGCACGCTTCATCACCGGCTCCCAGTTGGGGTCTGTCATGTCGGTGACCAGCACGTCGCCGGGCTGCACCTTGTCCATCTCGCTGATGTTGTGCACCAGGCGCACCGGCCCCGTGCCGATCTTCTGGCCAATGGCGCGGCCCTCGGCCAGCACCGGGCCCCTGCCCTTGAGCTTGTAACGAAACTCGGCCTGGCTACCGGCCTGGCTTTTGACCGTCTCGGGCCGGGCCTGCAGGATGTAGAGCAGGCCGTCCTGGCCGTCCTTGCCCCACTCGATGTCCATGGGGCGGCTGTAGTGCTGCTCCACAACCAAGGCGTACTGCGCGAGCTGTTCAACGTCGGCGTCGGTGAGCGAATAGCGGTTGCGCTGTTCTGCGGGCACGTCGATGGTCTTGATGAGCTTGCCCTTGAGCGCGCCTTCGGCCTTTTCTTCCGGTGTGGTGAACACCATCTGAATCAGCTTGGAGCCCAGGTTGCGGCGAATCACGGCCTTGTTGCCGGCGCGCAGCATGGGCTTGTGCACGTAGAACTCATCCGGGTTCACCGCCCCCTGCACCACCGTCTCGCCCAAGCCGTAGCTGCTGGTGATGAACACCACCTGGTCGAAGCCCGATTCGGTGTCGATGGTGAACATGACCCCTGCCGCGCCCAGATCCGAGCGCACCATGCGCTGCACGCCAGCGGAGAGTGCCACCACGTCGTGCGCAAAGCCCTTGTGAACGCGGTAGGAAATCGCCCGGTCGTTGTAGAGGCTGGCAAACACCTCTTTCATCTTGTGCAGCACCTCGTCGATGCCATGCACATTCAAAAAAGTCTCTTGCTGGCCGGCAAACGAGGCGTCGGGCAGGTCTTCCGCCGTGGCCGACGAGCGCACCGCAAAGGTGGCCCCGGCGTTGTCGGCGACAAGCGTGGCAAACGCGTCCGTGATGGCCTTTTGCAGATCGGCCGGAAAGGGCTGGGCCTCGACCATGGTGCGAATCTCGGCGCCTACCACCGCCAGCGCGCGCACGTCTTCGGTGTCCAGCGCCGCCAGGCGCTTGCTGATCTTGTCGGCCAGACCGTCGTGCGCCAGGAACTGGCGGAAGGCGTGGGCGGTGGTCGCAAAGCCGGTGGGCACGCGCACCCCGTGCGGCAATTGCGAAATCATCTCGCCGAGGCTGGCGTTCTTGCCGCCAACGACCTCGACGTCGCTCATCCTCAGGTTTTCAAACGGTACGACCAAGGCGGTCGCGTCAAAGCGTGCAGACATGGGAGGGCTCCAGAAGTTAAAAGCGGCTCAGTGCACGCGTCGGCCTGCGCAGGCGAACGGGTGGACATGCGGTGCTGCGCGCGCGGGTGTTGTACTTGTGGGCGGCAGGACGGCATGGAATGAATTCGGATAATCGGCGACATTGTAGGTCCCACCCCCTGTCGATCCCCTGTCGCTCTCCTGTCTGGTCCCCATGCACACACGCACCGTATTTTTTGTCTCGGACGGCACCGGCATCACTGCCGAAACCTTTGGCAACGCCATCCTCGCGCAATTCGAGCTGACCCCGCGCCGTGTGCGTATGCCCTTTACCGACACCGTGGACAAGGCGCACCAGGTGGTGCGGCAGATCAACCACACGGCCGAGATTGAAGGCAGCAAGCCCATCGTCTTCACGACGCTAGTCAACATGGACGTGCTCAAGGTCATCCAGCAAGGCTGCAAAGGCATGCTGCTCGACATGTTTGGCACCTTTGTGCACCCGCTGGAGCGAGAGCTGGGCGTCAAGTCGCACCACCGCGTGGGGCGCTTCTCGGACGTGAGTCGCAGCAAGGAATACACCGACCGCATCGAAGCGATCAACTACAGCCTGGTGCACGACGACGGCCAAAGCCACCGCGATCTGGCCGGCGCCGATGTGATTCTGGTGGGAGTAAGCCGCAGCGGCAAAACCCCCACCACGCTGTACCTGGCCATGCAGCACGGCCTGAAGGCCGCCAACTACCCGCTGATTCCCGAAGATTTCGAGCGCCGCCAGTTGCCGCCCGCCCTGATGCCGTATCGCAAAAAGATCTTCGGCCTGACCATCAGCCCCGAGCGTCTGTCCGAAATCCGCAGCGAGCGGCGGCCTCACTCGCGCTACGCCAGCCTGGAAAATTGCCGCATGGAAGTGGCTGAGGCAGAGTCCATGATGCGCCGCTCGGGCATCCGTTGGCTGTCGACCACCACCAAGTCGATTGAGGAAATCGCGACCACCATCCTGCAAGAGCTGCAGCCGGAGAGGTTGGTGTATTGAAGCCGCAGCGCGCGGGAGGGGTGCAGACTGTGACGCACAGCAAGGGGCGCGAGACGCGCGCGGCGGATGTACAGCAGCCCCAGGCAATTTTCTAGAAGGTTTTAGATAAAAATAGACCCTAGCGCATACTCATATTGCACGGATAGCTATTAATATAGGAGCAATTGATAGATCCCAGGACGGCGTCTTGAAGCGGTGTCATCCAGGAATCTGGCGGTGAGCGAGACCTGTCCGTCAATGGCTATGGGGCGAGATTCGACCCAGAGCGTGTGTTGGCGCGACAGAGGTGCTCTGGCATGCCTCTAGGCGGGCTGAAAAGCTGCCGGTCACGGCGGTCATCTCCAGGCCGACAGCCACCGCTTATCGTCCGGGACTTCAATGCGATGTCCCAGACATGAATGGCAAAGAACGCGCGCTGCGCCCACCATTCCGGGATTGGGGTCTGAGCACAGGTTTCGCTGCGCTGCAGCGTGATCCGACAGTTGCACTGCGCCCCCAATGCCTGCGCGGCTCATTGCATGGCCCGTTTCAAAACTGGTCTCTGGCAACTCCTGGCCGAAACCTGTCTTCCCCTGAGCACACTACAAAAGCCCAAAACGGCGGCGCCGTTCCCCACAGCCCCGCCGCTTCCAATTTAATAGCTGCCAGCGCTTACTGCATAAGCGCTAGAGCCAAATTTCCCTTGAAATTCAAGCCGGCGCCGTCGTCCGGATCAAATGGTCAAAGGCCGAGAGCGCCGCCTTCGCCCCATCGCCCGCCGCAATCACGATCTGCTTGTATGGCACCGTGGTGCAGTCGCCCGCGGCGAACACGCCGGGAACGTCGGTGCGGCCGTGGCTGTCGACCTGGATCTCACCGAAGCGCGTCAACTCCACCGTGCCCTTGAGCCAGTCGGTGTTGGGCAGCAGGCCGATCTGCACAAAAATGCCTTCGAGCGCGAGGTCCTGCGCTTCGCCGGTGGTGCGGTCGGTGTAGTTCAGGCCCGTGACCTTGCTGCTGTCACCTGTCACCTGCGTGGTTTGCGCGTTGGTGATGACGGTGACGTTGGGCATGCTGAGCAGCTTCCTCTGCAGCACCGCATCGGCCTTCAGTTCCGGCGCAAATTCGAGCACCGTGACGCGCGCCACCACGCCGGCCAAGTCAATCGCGGCTTCGATACCCGAGTTGCCGCCGCCGATCACGGCCACGTGCTTGCCCTTGAAAAGCGGGCCGTCGCAGTGCGGGCAGTAGGTTACGCCCTTGTTGCGGTATTCGTTCTCGCCCGGCACGTTCATGTTGCGCCAGCGGGCACCGGTCGAGATGATGACGGTGCGGCTCTTCAAGCTGGCGCCGTTCTCAAACTTCACTTCAATCAACCCGCCCTCGGTGCTGGCGGGCACCAGGCCAGTGGCGCGCTGCAGATTCATGATGTCCACCTCATAGTCGCGCACATGGCGCTCCATGGCGGCGGCAAACTGCGGGCCTTCGGTGTGCTGCACCGAGATGAAGTTGTCGATTCCCACGGTGTCCAGCACCTGGCCGCCAAAGCGCTCGGCGGCGACGCCAGTGCGAATGCCTTTGCGCGCCGCATATACCGCAGCCGCTGCGCCGGCCGGGCCGCCGCCGACGATGAGCACATCAAACGGCGCCTTTTCGTTCAGCTTGGCGGCGTCGCGTGCGCCGCTGCCGGTGTCGAGTTTGGCGACGATTTCGGCCAGCTCCATGCGGCCCTGGCCGAAGCGCTCGCCGTTCAGAAACACGGTGGGCACGCCCATGACTTCGCGCGCTTCAATTTCCTTTTGGAACACACCGCCGTCAATCGCCGTGTGGGTGATGCGCGGGTTGAGCACGCTCATCAAATTGAGCGCCTGCACCACGTCCGGGCAGTTGTGGCACGAGACCGAGTAGTAGGTTTCAAAGTGGAAGTCGCCGTCCAGTCCCTTGATCTGCTCCAGCAGATCGGCTGCTTCCTTGGATGGGTGGCCACCCACCTGGAGGAGCGCCAGCACCAGCGAAGTGAATTCATGGCCCAACGGCACTCCGGCAAATCTCACGCCCGTGTCTTGACCGGGGTTGGTGATGAGGAACGAGGGCTTGCGCACATCGAGGTCGTTCTTCTCGACCACGGTGACTTTGTCCGACTGGGCGCGGATGTCTTCCAGCAGTTCACGCAGCTCGTTCGACGTTGCGCTGTCGTCCAGCGTAGCGACCAGTTCCACCCGGTGCTGCAGGCGCTCCAGATAGGCTTTCAACTGGGTCTTGAGGGTGTCGTCGAGCATGGAAAAACTCCTGAAATTCGAATTTTTGGGCGTAAAAAAACCCGGGCGCCAGGCACCCGGGCGTCTTGGGGCGCTTAAAGGATGCGCTTAGATCTTGCCAACCAGGTCAAGCGACGGCGCAATGGTCTTTTCGCCTTCTTTCCACTTGGCCGGGCAGACTTCACCAGGATGCGCCGCGGTGTACTGGGCGGCCTTGAGCTTGCGCAGCGTTTCCTTCACGTCGCGGGCGATTTCGTTGGAATGCACTTCCATGGTCTTGATAAAACCATCGGGATTGATGATGAAGGTACCGCGCAGCGCCAGACCTTCTTCGTCGATGTGCACGTCAAAGGCGCGGGTCAGGTGGTGCGTCGGGTCGCCCACCAGGAAGAACTTGGCCTTGCCGACGGCGGGCGAGGTTTCGTGCCAGACCTTGTGCGAAAAATGTGTGTCGGTGGTGACGATGTAGACCTCGGCACCGGCCTTCTGGAATTCAGCGTAGTTGTCGGCTGCGTCTTCCACTTCGGTAGGGCAGTTGAAGGTGAAGGCGGCGGGCATGAAGATGACTACCGACCACTTGCCTTTGATGCTTTGGTCCGTCACTTCAACGAACTTGCCGTTGTGGAAGGCTTGGTTCTTGAACGGCTGGACTTGGGTATTGATGAGGGACATTTCTGCTTTCCTTTCGGGTAATGAACTGAACACAGAGGCAAGTCTAGGCACAATCAAGCAATAAAACCAATCAATTGATTTCATTGCTTCGATGCCTTTTAACTATTTCAATACCCTGATCAGCGTGCGGCGGTCGGTGCTGGACGCACAATGGCGGCTTCATTGCCGCACACCATAAGGAGTCCGCTATGCAAGGCGACGCACAGGTCATTGGCTACCTCCAGGCCCAGCTCAAGAACGAGCTGACCGCAATCAACCAGTACTTCCTGCACTACCGCATGCTCAAGCACTGGGGCTTTGGCAAGCTGGCCAAGAAGGAGTACGAGGAGTCCATGGGCGAAATGAAGCACGCCGACCTGCTGATGGACCGCATCTTCATGCTCGACGGCCTGCCCAACCTGCAAGACCTGGGCAAGCTGATGATTGGCGAGGACGTGCCGGAAATGCTGGCCTGCGATCTGGGCCTGGAGCGCGGCGCGCAGGCGACGGTCAAGGAAGGCATGGCGCACTGCGAATCGGTGCGCGACTACGTCTCGCGCGATCTGCTGCAAACCATCCTCGACGACACCGAAGAGCACATCGATTTTCTGGAGACGCAGATCGATCTGATCTCCAAGGTGGGTTTGCAGAACTACCTGCAATCGCAGATGAGCGCACTCGAATAGGCCGCAGGCTTCAGCGCAAACCAAGCGGGCCAGGAGCCCGCTTTTTTGTTGGTGCACGGCCCGGCCGCTGTCGCCACAGCGCTTTGCGACAATGCCCGCTCCCTCGCATGCCATCGCCCACCATCGCACTCCCCCATGCACGAAACACCTCCGCCAGCGCCGCCCGAACCACCTGCGCCGCCCGCCGCCCAGCGGCACAACCCCTTGCACGGCGTGACACTGGAAGCCATGGTGCGCGCGCTCTCCGACTATTACGGTTGGCCGGGCCTGGCCGAGCAGGTGCCGGTGCGCTGCTTCTCGCACGAGCCCAGCGTGAACTCCAGCCTGAAGTTTCTGCGCAAGACGCCTTGGGCGCGTGAGAAGGTGGAGAGCCTGTACCTTTTCATGCTGCGCGAGCAGCGCCGCGCGGCGCGCGAATAGCCAATCAGTCGGACACCGGCACCAGAAAATCGCGGCTGATGCCCGCGCCCAGATCGTTCACGCGGTCGAGGAACTGGGTCAGGAAGGCATGCAGGCCGGTGGCGAGGATTTCGTCAATGCGGCCAAACTGCAGCTCGGCGTTCATGCGGCCAGCGCGCCGCTGGGTTTCGCCCGAGTGCTCGTTGCCCACCACCGCCAGGTTGCTCACCACTTCGTGCAGGCTGGCGTGCAGCGAGCGCGGCATGTCGCGCCGCAGAATCAGCAGGTCGGCCACGCGCTCGGGCGTGATCACGTCGCGGTAGACCTTGCGGTACACCTCAAACGCCGAGACGCTGCGCAGGATGGCGCTCCAGTGGTAGAAGTCGTACTCCTGCTCGCCCTCGTCGGCGCTGCCGTAGAAGTCGCTTTTCACGGCGTGGAATTTCACGTCG
Organism: Giesbergeria sp.; assembly: GCA_049291355.1. Classification (GTDB taxonomy): domain Bacteria; phylum Pseudomonadota; class Gammaproteobacteria; order Burkholderiales; family Burkholderiaceae_C; genus Simplicispira. Next base: position 2,519 of record JBATPF010000237.1, on the reverse strand, counting down.
AGCAGGCGCGCGGTGTTGTCGGCGCGCTCCAAAAAGGTGCCTAGCCGCAGAAAGTGAAAAGCTTCGTCCTGCAGCATGGTGCCCAAGGTCACGCCGCGCGAGAGGTGCGAGCGGTATTTCACCCATTCAAAGAACTGGCCGGGATCGCGTTCAAACGCGCCGCCTTCGATCTGGCGGTTGAGTTCCAACCAGGTCTGGTTCTGCGTCTCCCAGATCTCGGTGGTGAGCGCACCGCGCACGGCACGGGCGTTCTCGCGCGCGCCGCGCAGGCAGGCCACGATGGACGAAGGATTGTTGCCGTCGCGCACCATGAACTCCAGCACCCGCGCCGGCACGATGGCGCCATGGCGCGCGGTGTAGGCCGGAATCAGCTCACTGATCGAAAGCAGCCCGCGCCACAGCGCCTCTGCCTTGGCGGCCGACTGCGGCAACAGCGAGGTTTCGTAGCTGACGTTCAGCATGCGGGCAGTGTTCTCTGCCCGCTCGGTGTATCTGGACATCCAGAACAGGTGGTCGGCAGTGCGGCTCAGCATGCGTCCTCCTCGGGCAGAGAACCCCGCACGCGCTGCGCGCGCCCGCAGTATTCTGATGAAACCCCTCCTGCGTCGGGCTTTTCTGCCCGCTCGGTGTATCTGGACATCCAGAACAGGTGGTCGGCGGTGCGGCTTAGCATCCTTCGCTCCCTTCTTCCTGCAGTACCCAGGTGTCCTTGGTACCGCCGCCCTGCGACGAATTGACCACCAGCGAACCCTCGGCCAGCGCTACGCGGGTGAGGCCACCGGACACCATTTGCACCCCGCTGCCCGAGAGCACGAAGGGGCGCAGGTCGATGTGGCGCGGCGCCAGCCCGCTTTCCACATAGGTGGGGCAACTCGACAGCGAGAGCGTGGGCTGGGCGATGTAGAGCGCCGGGTTGGCGATCAAGGCGTTGCGAAACTGCTCGATCTCGGACTGGCTCGCGGCCGGGCCGATCAACATGCCGTAGCCGCCGGCGCCATGCACCTCCTTGACCACCAGCTCGGGCAGGTGCGCCAGCACGTACTTCAAATCTTCGGGTTTGCGGCACATCCAGGTGGGCACGTTCTGCAGAATCGGCTCCTCGCCAAGGTAGAAGCGGACCATGTCGGGCACATAGGGATAGACCGATTTGTCGTCGGCCACACCCGTGCCCACAGCGTTGCAAAGGGCGACATTGCCGGCTGCGTAGGCTTCCATCAGGCCGGCGCAGCCCAGCGTGGAGCCGGCGCGAAAGACCCTTGGATCGAGGTAATCGTCGTCCACGCGGCGATAGATGACGTCTACCCGCTGCAGGCCGCGCGTGGTGCCCATGTAGACGAAGCCATCCTTGACGCGCAAGTCCTGGCCTTCCACCAGTTCGACGCCCATTTGCTGGGCCAGAAAGGCATGTTCGAAATACGCGCTGTTGTGCATGCCCGGCGTCAGCACCACCACGCAGGGGTCGGCGCTGCCTGCGGGCGCACTCTCGCGCAGGGTTTCCAGCAACAGATCCGGGTAGTGCGCCACCGGGGCCACGGCGTGCATGCTGAACAGGTCCGGAAACAGCCGCATCATCATCTTGCGGTTTTCCAGCATGTAAGAGACGCCGGAGGGCACGCGCAGGTTGTCTTCCAGCACGTAAAAAATGCCTTCGCCCTGCGCATTGGCGGCGCGCACGATATCGATGCCTGCAATGTGCGCATAGATGCCGCGCGGCAGCTGCACGCCAGCCATCTCCGGGCGGTACTGGGCGTTTTTCAGCACCAGATCGGCTGGCACGATGCCCGCGCGCAGGATGTCCTGCGCGTGGTACACGTCGTGCAGGAAACGGTTGAGTGCGGTCACGCGCTGCACCAGGCCCCGCTCCATGCGCGCCCATTCCTGCGCTGAAATGATGCGCGGCACCAGGTCAAACGGAATCAGGCGCTCGTTGCCGGCTGCGCCGCTGTCCTTGTTGCCGTACACCGCGAAGGTGATGCCGACGCGGCGAAAAATCATCTCGGCTTCCAGCCGCCGCGCCTCCATGGCCGCGTCGCTCTGGCGTGCCAGCCATTCGCCATAGCGCTTGTAATGCGGCCGCACATCGCTTCCGCCAAAAGGAAGCACTGTGTACATCTCGTCGAACTTCGGCATTCGCAGGCCCTCCTGATCACAGGATAGCAAGTTGCGCGCCAGGACTGGCTCAAGGCAAGGCGTGCTGCCAATAGCGCCGCTGGACTTCGCGTTCGCAGTGCACGCTGGCCGGGCGATCGGATTGCCAGGTCGCGGCCCCGCAATGCGCCGTGTCGATCACCTGCGCACCGTGGGCTTGCAGGCGCTGCACCACTTCAGCGGCCGGGTGGCCAAAGCGGCTGCGGTAGGCCGCTTGCACCAAGGCGATGCGCGGTTGCACCGCCGTGAGGAAGGCATCGCTCGACGAGGTCTTGCTGCCGTGGTGCGGCACCAGCAGCAGGTCCGTGCCCAACGCCCCGCCCCGCTGGACCAGCGCCTGCTCCTGCGCGCGCTCGATGTCGCCTGCGAGC
>JBATPF010000236.1:0-1643 GCA_049291355.1 Giesbergeria sp. | reverse complement strand
GTGCTGACCTACTACCAGGCGCTTGGCGATGTGCCGGATGCCCGCGCACAACTGGCACGCCGGCCCTGGCAGCACTGGGCAGACGCCGCCATCGCCGCGCTGAGCCTGCCGCACCCTGATTTGCGCGAGCGGATTGAGCGCGCAGAGGTCACGCGCTACGGCCACGCCATGGCCATTCCGCGCCCCGGCGGCCTGAAAATATTGAGCCAAATAGGCCTCCAGCGCTTATCTGGAGGGCGCAAGCAGCTATCGAACGGAGAGCGCCAACGCGCCCTCCCCACGCCCGCGACGGCGCGGCTGGCGTTTGCCCACGCCGATTGGTCCGGCTATTCGGTGTTTGAAGAGGCCTTTACGCGCGGCCATGGCGCGGGCTTGTGGGCGTCGGGGTGAGCGCGAATGCCTCGCAGTTGCAAGCCCGCAGCTCGCCAGGCACCCCTGCATTTTTGCCGCCAAGGTGAGGCAATTCCATGGCCGGGAAGCTTGCGCCTGTCCGCCGGTCAACCCGTAAGAATGGGGCGCAAGGTTTCGTTTTCCTCGACGATGAAATCAAAGAACGCGCTGACGCGCGGCGTGCGCCGCAGCTCAGGCGTCGTCAGCATGCGCCAGATTCGGGTCAATTCGGGTACCGGACCGAACACGCGCACCAAGTCGGGCTCCGCGTCGCCCAGGGGCATGGGCAGCGCGCCCACACCGAGCCCCGCCTTCACCGAATAGACCAAGCCGAGCAAGCTGCTGCTGCGTGAGGCCAGCTCCACATTCGGCGCCACCTCGCGCAACCACAACGACAAACGGTGCTTGGCCATGGAGTGATCGAAGCCGACCAGCGCGTGGCGGGCGAGATCTTCAATGCCCTCGGGCTGGCCATGCTGCGCAATGTAGGCTTTGCTCGCATACACCGCCCACACCGAATCGCCGATCTTTCGGCCCACCAGTTCGCCGTCGTCGGTGTCGCCCGAGCGCAGCGCGACATCGGCGTCGCCCTTGTGCAGGTCCATGTACTTGTCGCTCATCACGAATTGCAGCTTGAGCGCCGGATGACGCGCATGGAACCGGTCGATCATTCCGGTCTGCGTGATGCGGTGGACGATGGGTTCGGGGCAGGTCATGCGGATCACGCCCGTCGCTTCAGCGCCCAGCACCTCCATCTGGCGCTCGAAGGCGAGCACCGCGCGCTCGACGGTCTCGGCGAACGGCAGCATCTCTTGCCCGAACTCGGTCAGGCGGTAGCCCGTGGGTTGCCGCTGCACCAGCGATTGGCCGATGCGCCGCTCCAACTCGCTCAGACGGCGCTGAACCGTGGACTGATCGACGCCCAGCGCACGCCCTGCCGCCAGCGTGCTGCCATGGTGGGCCACGGCCAGAAAGTGCTGGAGATCGTCCCACTGAAATCGGGTCGGACTGTGCATCACTGCGGCCCCCTTTTGCAAAGTTGCGCCTTACGAAGGCTCGCCCGTCGCCCTAGGCTGTGAACACATCGAGATCGCTCCGATCCCGCACCCTAAGGAGACCATGCCATGAAAACGACGCCATTGTGTGCTTCCAACTTACCGGGAGCGAGCCCCATGGCCGACGACCCGAAAAACACCACCCGCGCCCAATGGGACCGCGCGGCCCCAGGCTGGAACGCGCACGGTGCGCTGATC
>JBATPF010000235.1:0-2044 GCA_049291355.1 Giesbergeria sp. | reverse complement strand
GAACGGTGTGAGCTTGACCGTGATGCGCTCCATCAGGCTGCGAAACGGCAAATCGTAGAGGGTGAATTGATTGGCGGCTCGGTCGTACATGCCCACCTGGTTGCTCAGCGCCAGCGTGAACCACACGCGGTCCTTGGCGTCGAAACGCACGGTGTGCGGGTAAAAACCACTGTCCATCTCGTGGTAGCTGAACGCCTTGGTTTTGGGGTCGAACTCGATCAGGCGCCGCTGATACGAGGGCGTGATGAAGATGTGCCCGTCTTTGGGTGACTCGGCCAGCGAGTGGATGCCCTGGTAGGTCTCGTGCTTGGGGAAGTCGCGCAACCGGCCCGCCAGCAGGCCGCCGAGCTTGTCGCCCGACTGTGGAGGGATCTTGTAGACGGTGTATTTGCCTGTCGCAGGGTCCACTTCGTAGACCCGGTCCTGCAGGTTGTCCCCCACATACACCAGGCCGTTGGAATGCAGCAGCAAATCGTGCATTTGCGACATGCTGTCGCCAATGGGCAGTTCGCGGATGGTGGCCTGCGCCAGCGCGGGGTTCCAGGGCGTGCCGGCAGGCACCAGCAAGGGGTTGGCGTGGATTTTTTTCCAATGCGCCTCCAGCAGGGCGGGAATCTCCTTCTGCCCCTCGGTCGAGAGCCGGGCGCCGTAGCGCACCATGCGCCTGATGGCGCTGTCCCATTCGTCGGCAGAGCGCTCCCGGCGCAGCATTGCGCCGCCCTGCTGGTGGCAGAAGTTGCACTGCAGCATGAACTCCTTTTTCAAGGCGGCATTCGCAAAGTCGATGGTGGAAGACCAGGCGTTGGCCGGTTGCTGCTCCGCCAAGGCCGCAGGATCGCTTTCAGCTGCCATGACGATGGGTTTGCTGCCCAAGTCCGCCGCCAGCAGGTTGAGGTCTTGGTAACCGGGTTTGCGCAAACGAATCTTCCAGGGATGTTCGGCCGCTGGAATGTCGGCCTGCCCCTGCGCGTCGGTAAATCGGGCCAACTCCACGTAGGCTTGCTGCGGCTTTCCGCTGGCCGGGTAGCCGTTGTCCGAGGTGTCTACAGCCGCCGCCTGGATGGGTTGGCGGCTGACCATCACCGTGGGCAAGGGCTTTCCGTTCGGGTCCTGCACGGTGATGGGCACTGCCCCCGCCGGTGTGGCCAGCAGTGCGGCGCAGGCCAGGCTTGCCCAGAGGATTCTTGCCACGTGGTGTTGGATGTATGCGTGCATGGTGTCCTCTCCTGGGGTGCTCATGGTTCAAATTCCGCGCGCACGCGGCGCTGCATGGTGCGGGCGTACCAGCCGGGTGCCAGCCGGCTGACCCACCAGGCCAGGCGCGAAGTGCAGTCGGGCAAAAGCTGCTCCTTGCCCTGCGCCAGTGCGGCCAGAATGCGCTGGGCGATGTCTTGCGGCGCAGACTCGCCCCCGGTGGTGATGCGCGGTGTCGTGGCCGCTCTGCCAGAGCCGCCCAGCCCTGCGGCGCCGATGCCGGTTGCAATGAAGGAAGGGCAGATGAGCGTGACCTGCACGCCGCGCCCTTGCACCTCGGTGCGCAGGGTGTCAAAAAAACCGTGCAGGGCGTGCTTGCTGGCGCAATAGCCGCTGCGGCCCAGCAGTGGGGCATAGCCTGCCACGCTGGAGAGGGCCGCCACCACCCCGCGCCGGGCCAGCAGCTGGGGCAGGGCCGCGTGCGTCATGTGCACGACGCCAAAGAAGTTCACCTCCATCACTTTGCGAAGGACGGCGGGGTCGGTGTCGGCAAACAGGCTGCGGTGCGAAATGCCGGCGTTGTTGATCAGCACATCCACGCCACCCAGCTTTTCTTCAGCCGCGGCAACCAGGGCCTGCACTTCTTCTTCGTTGGTGACGTTGCACACCTGGCCCCAGATGCTCTCCAGCCCGGTCTCAGCCTTGAGCTTGGCCACCGCCTCTTCCAGACGACGCGGATGGATGTCGGAGATCATCAACGCGCGGCAGCCCTCTTCCGCAGATTTGCGCGCAGCGGCAAAGCCGATACCTGCGCCAGCGGCGGCAGTGATGAGGACGGATTTACCGGCAA
>JBATPF010000234.1:0-4903 GCA_049291355.1 Giesbergeria sp. | reverse complement strand
GCCTGGTGGAAGAGGCGCGCCGCATTCACCACGGGCGCGACACGGTGCGCGAAGCGCGCGAGGCGGCGTACCGTTTCATGACCGCTATGGCGGGTTCGCTGGAAGGTTTCGAGGAGGCCGCGCGTGCGCTGTTTGCGGGCGATGCGCAGCGCTTTGTGGCGCTGGTAGCGGCCTGGCCCCCGGACGTCGCGGAGTTTCTGCAGGGTTTGGCCACCGCATCCTGGAGCGACAATGAACCCTCCTGAACGGGCAATGGCGGCTGCACCCACCGCACCGCGCCCGCTGTGGCGCGTGTTTGCCGTGTTCCTGGCACCCATGCTGGCGAGCAACATTCTGCAGTCGCTCTCGGGCACGCTCAACAACATCTACCTTGGACAAATGCTGGGCGTCAAGGCGCTGGCAGCGGTCTCCGGTTTTTTTCCGGTGATGTTCTTCTTCATCGCCTTCATGATCGGCCTGGGCGCCGGCGCGTCGGTGCTGATCGGGCAGGCCTGGGGCGCAGGCAAGGTGGAGCGGGTGCGCGCCGTGGCCGGAACGACCCTCAGCGTGGGCGTGGTGTTTGGCCTGGTGGTGGCGGTGCTGGGCGGGAGCTTTACGGGCCCCATGCTGCGCGCATTGGGCACCCCGGCCGACATCCTGCAGGACGCCACGCAGTACGCCCGCATCATTCTGATTGCCATGCCCGGCCTGTTTGTGTTTCTGCTCGCCACCGCCATGCTGCGTGGCGTAGGCGACACGGTGACGCCGCTCTACACCCTGCTGATTTCGGCCGGCATCGGCTTGGTGCTGACGCCTGCACTGATTCGCGGCTGGGCAGGGTTGCCCCAGCTGGGCGTGGCCAGCGGCGCAGCGGCCACGGTGGTGTCGTTTGTCGTGGCTACCACCTGGTTGGGCTGGCGACTGATGCGGCTGCACAGCCCGCTGGCGCCCGGCCATGCGCTGGCGGCGCATCTGCGCATCGACTGGGGCTTGCTGCGCGCAGTGCTGCGGGTGGGTGTACCCACGGGGGTGCAGATGATCGTGGTGTCGCTGGCTGAAATCGCCCTGCTGGGCCTGGTGAACGGTTACGGTTCGCAGGCCACGGCGGCCTATGGGGCAGTGAACCAGGTGGTGGCCTATGTGCAGTTCCCGGCCATCTCGATTGCCATCACCACGTCCATTCTGGGTGCGCAGGCCATTGGTGCCGGGCGCCTGCACACGCTGGGCGCTATCGTGCGCACGGCGCTGTGGATGAATGTGGTGCTGACGGGAACGCTGGTGCTGCTGGGCTATTTGTTCTCGCGCACGCTGATGGGCTTTTTCATCACCGACCCGGCCGTGATTGAGGTGGCGCAGGAGCTGCTGCACATCATGCTGTGGAGCACGGTGATTTTCGGCATGGCTTCGGCGCTGTCGGGAATGATGCGCGCCAGCGGCTCTGTACTGGTGCCCACCGGGATCGCCATTGCGTGCATTGCCCTCGTCGAGCTGCCGTCCGCCTGGCTGCTGAGCCAGCACTTTGGCCTGCGCGGCGTGTGGATGGGCTACCCGGTGGCGTTTGCCGCAATGCTGCTGCTGCAAGCCACCTACTACCGGAAAATCTGGCGCCACCAGCCGATCCGCAAGCTGGTTTGAGCGGCATTTTCAGCGCCGGATGCGGTGCCCCGTTTTGAACACCCACCACACCACCGCCAGACACACGGACATGAACATCAGCGTCATGCCCACGCTGACGCCAATGTGCACATCGGCCTGGCCGTAAAACGCCCAGCGCAGGCCGCTGATCAGGTAGACCACCGGGTTGAAGAGTGAGACTTTTTGCCACACCGGCGGCAGCATGTTGATGCTGTAGAACGCGCCGCCAAGGAAGGTGAGCGGCGTGACCACCAGCAGCGGAATGATCTGCAGCTTTTGAAAGCTGTCGGCCCACAGGCCGATGATGAAGCCGAAGAGGCAGAAGGTGACGGCCGTGAGAAGCAAGAATCCCACCATCCACACCGGGTGCGCCACTTCGTAGGGAACGAAGAGCCGCGCCGTGGACAGAATGAGTACCCCCACCAGCAGCGACTTGGTGGCCGCCGCGCCCACGTAGCCCAGCAGCACCTCGACCCAGCTGACCGGTGCGCTCAGCAGTTCGTAGATGGTGCCCGACCACTTGGGCATGTAGATGCCGAAGGCCGAGTTGGAAATGCTCTCGGACAGCAGCGAAAGCATCAGCAGGCCGGGGATGATGTAGGCGCCGTAGCTGACGCCGCCAATGTCGCCCATGCGTGAGCCGATGGCTGAGCCGAAGACGATGAAGTAGAGCGAGGTGGAGAGCACCGGCGCTATCAGGCTTTGCATCCAGGTGCGAAACGCGCGGTTCATCTCAAATTGGTAAATGGCGCGCACGCCATGCAGGTTCAGTCCCATCATGCGGGTGCTTTCGTGTCGTGGACCAGGCTGACGAAGATGTCTTCGAGCGAGCTTTCGCTGGTATGCAGGTCTTTGAAGTCGATGCCTTGCGCAGCCAGCGCACGCAGCAGTTCGGCAATGCCCGTGTCTTCCTGCTGCGAATCAAAGGTGTAGGTGAGTGCCTGGCCTTGCTTGCCCAGTGCCAGCGGCCAGCGGGCAAGCGAATCTGGCACACGCTCCATGGGCTGCTGCAGGGTGAGCGTGAGCTGCTTCTTGCCGAGCTTGCGCATTAGCACGTCCTTGTCTTCCACCACGATCAATTCGCCTTTCCTGATGACGCCGATGCGGTCGGCCATGTCTTCGGCCTCTTCGATGTAGTGCGTGGTCAGGATGATGGTGGTGCCGCCGTCCCGCAGCTGGCGCACCAGGCGCCACATGTCGTGTCGCAGCTCCACGTCGACACCGGCGCTGGGCTCGTCGAGGAACAAAATTCTGGGCTCATGCGACAGCGCCTTGGCAATCAGCACGCGGCGCTTCATGCCGCCCGAGAGGGCGAGGATTTTGGTGTCCTTTTTGTCCCAGAGCGACAGGTCTTTGAGGATTTTCTCGATCAGCGCGGGGTTGGGCGGCTTGCCAAACAGCCCGCGGCTGAAGTTCACCGTGGCCCACACGGTCTCAAACGAATCGGTGTGCAGCTCTTGCGGCACCAGGCCAATGGTGGCGCGGGCGGCGCGGTAGTCGCGCACGGTGTCGTGGCCGTCGGCGGTCACCGTGCCCTCGGTGGCGTTGCTCATGCCGCAAATCACGCTGATGAGCGTGGTTTTGCCCGCACCGTTGGGGCCGAGCAGGGCAAAGATTTCACCGCGCCGGATGTCCAGGTTCACGTTTTTCAGCGCCTGAAACCCTCCGGCGTAGATTTTGGAGAGGCCGCGCACACGGACGATGCTGTCGGAGGCGTTGGGAGAGGGGGAAGCAGTCGAAGGCATGGATCGGGGGGCAGATACCGCGCAGCGTCGCAGCGCGCGCAAGGAAGGCAACAGGCGGGCCGGCCATTGTGACGTGAACGGGCGCTTGCTGCCTGTACCGGTGTGGCGCGCAGAAAGTACTGATTTTATGTACAGTATCGCTATGCCCGACGTCTTTGTTCCCCTGCATGCGCTCAAAGGCCGAGGCGTGGCCTACCGGCAGCCGCACCGCTTTGAACGCGATGCGCGTGACGCGTTTGACGACGGCTGGGGCACACAGGAAGCGTCTGCTGCAGACCGTAGCGAAGCAGCGCTGCCAACCACCGAAGTGCGTTTTGAAGACGCACGCAGCGCCATTACCCGCAACGATTCGCCCGACATCGGCTTCAACCAGGGGCTCAACCCGTACCGCGGCTGCGAGCACGGCTGCATTTATTGCTATGCGCGGCCCAGCCACAGTTTTCTGGGCCTGTCGCCAGGGCTCGATTTTGAAACGCGGCTCATCGCCAAGCGCAACCTGGCTGAAGTGCTGCGCGCCGAACTCGCGCACCCGCGCTACCGGCCCGAGATGATTGCCGTGGGCACCGTCACCGACGCCTACCAGCCGGTGGAGCGCGAACTGCGGTTGACCCGCGCGGCGCTGAAGGTGCTGTGCAGCGCCCGGCACCCGTTTTCCATCGTCACCAAGGGCAGTGGCGTGGAGCGCGACCTGGATCTGATCGCCTCCATGGGCGCGCAGGGGCTGGCTGCGGTGTACGTGACCATCACCACGCTGGATGCCAAGCTGGCCCGCATTCTGGAGCCGCGCGCCGCCGCACCGCACCGGCGGCTGCGCACCCTGCGCACGCTGGCCGAGGCCGGCGTGCCAGTGGGCGTGAGCGTCTCGCCGCAGATTCCGTTCATCAACGACGACATGGAGCAGGTGTTGGCCGCTGCTTACGACGCGGGTGCGCGCCGCGCTTTCTACCAGGTGCTGCGCCTGCCCTGGGAGCTGGCGCCGATGTTTCGCCAGTGGCTTGAACTGCATTCCCCCGACCGCGCCGCACCCGTGATGGCGCGGGTGCAGGATCTGCACGGCGGCAAGGACTATCAGGCGGACTTTGCGACGCGGATGAAGGGGCAGGGCATCTGGGCCGATTTACTGCGCCAGCGCTTCAACAAAGCCTGCGAGCGCCTGGGCTACGAGCGAGAACGCCGTGCGCTGGACGTCTCGCTTTTTCGGCCTGCGGCGCTGCGGGCCCAGCAGGAGTTGTTTTAGGGATGTTCTCCCTCATTCCATTTCCAGATCAATCCGAATATGTCGTTGCTTCGCCTTGCCGTGGCAAACCACTGTCTGCGGCTTCGCGCCTAATCTCGTATTGATCTGGAAATGGAATCAGACGCTCACGCCCGCGCGCCTCGCAGTGTGCGCAATACCCGCTGCCAAGCGCTCCAGTAGTGCGCCTGGCAGGTCGTGGCCCATGCCTGGAATGAATTCGATTTGCGAGCCAGCGATGTGCTGCGCCAGTTGGCGGGCGCAGGCCGGGGGCAGCAGCGGATCGTCGGCGCCGTGCACGATGTGCGTG
>JBATPF010000233.1:0-5399 GCA_049291355.1 Giesbergeria sp. | reverse complement strand
GGCGCCATCAGAATCCGGATTCCCCATGCGTGTCGTTTTGCTGACGCTGCTTTCCATGCTGGCCTTTGCTGCCAACTCGCTGCTGTGCCGCCTGGCGCTCAAGAGCGGGTCGATTGACCCCGCCAGTTTTGCCGCCATCCGCCTGGCATCGGGTGCGGCGATGCTGGTGCTGGTGATGCGCGTTCGCCGCGTCTCGCCGGTGGCCCATGGCAGCTGGGCGGCGGCCTTCTGGTTGTTCGCTTATGCCGCGACGTTCTCGCTGGCCTATGTGCGTCTGCCTGCAGGCGTGGGGGCGCTGCTGCTGTTTGGAGCGGTGCAGGCCACGATGGTGGCTGCCGGGCTGTGGCGTGGGGAGCGCCTGTCCCAGCGCCAGTGGCTGGGGTTGGTGCTGGCCATGGGTGGGCTGGTAGCGCTGTTGTTGCCGGGTTTGAGTGCGCCGCCACTCGGCAGCGCTGTGCTGATGCTGGCGGCCGGGGTCGGTTGGGGCGCGTATTCGCTGCACGGAAAGAAGGCAGTCAATGCCGGCGCGGCGACCGCCGGCAACTTTGTGCGGGCCGTGCCATTTGCCGCGTTGCTGGTTGCCGTGTGCGCAACGCAGTGGTCGGTGAGCAAGCTGGGCCTGGCATACGCGCTGTGTTCCGGTGCCATCACCTCGGGGCTGGGCTACATCGTCTGGTACACCGTGCTGCCGCGCTTGCGCTCCAGTTCTGCTGCCACCGTGCAGCTGAGCGTGCCGCTGCTGGCGGCGCTTGGTGGAACGTTGCTGCTGGGAGAAGACTGGACGCAGCGCCTGGGCTGGACGGGCCTGGCGATTCTGGGCGGCATCGCGCTGGTGGTCATGGCCCCCAGGCGGAGCGTGTGAGCGGGCTGCTCACGGCGTTGGGCGTCAGCGTTTCGCCGCGCGCCGGCTCCAATAGGTGAACGCGTCTTCCTGCAGTTCGATGTCGAGTTCCGCCACCCGCGCCTGCATGCGCTCCTGCGCCTGCGCCACCGCCAGGTTGTAGACCGCGGGGCCAATGTCGGCGAGGAAGAAGTTCAGCAAGGCGCCTGCGGCCATGTTGCCGATGCGCTCGCCGTGTTCTTCCGAGAAGTAGCGCTCGATGGAGGCAATGGCCGCAGTGCGGGTCTCTTTGGGCAGTTCGATGGGCATGGCAGGCAGTCTACGGTGCGTCCTGCACCAACGCAGGAATCCCGCGCGCCGTTTTGGGACAATTGCGGCCAGACTATCGTCAGACACCACCGAGACCCCACCATGCCCCTGCAATTTGCCGACCGCCTGAACAACGTAGAAACCTCTGCCATCCGCGAGCTTTTCAAGCTGCTGGGCAAGCCCGGCATCATCAGTTTTGCCGGGGGCTTCCCGGACAGTGCCTTGTTTGATGTGGACGGTATTCGCGCTGCCAGCAACGCGGCCCTGGATGAAGAACCCGGCGCGGCGTTGCAATACGGCGCCACCGAGGGCTACCAGCCGCTGCGCGAGCAGCTCGCCGCCTTCATGGCCAGCAAGGGCGCGCAGGATGTAGCGCCCGAGAACCTCATCGTCACCACCGGCAGCCAGCAGGCACTCGATTTGCTGGGCAAGACGCTGATCAGCCCCGGTGACAAGGTGATCGTTGAAGGCCCGACGTTTCTGGCCACCATCCAGTGTTTTCGCCTGTACGGTGCCGAACTCATCAGCGCGCCCATCGATGCCGACGGTGTGCAGACCGATGTGCTGGAGCAGCTCATCGCCGAGCACAAGCCAAAGTTTGTTTACCTGATTCCCACTTTTGGCAACCCCAGCGGTGCGCTGCTTCCGCTCGAACGCCGCAAGAAGGTGCTGGAACTGGCCGTCAAGTACCACACCCTGGTGGTGGAAGACGACCCCTATGGCGACCTGTATTTCGGCGAGGCGCCGCCGCCCAGCCTGTTGGCGCTCTCTGCCCAGGTGCCGGGTAGCCGCGAGCTGTTGGCGCACTGCGGATCGCTGAGCAAGGTGCTCTCGCCCGGCCTGCGCGTGGGCTGGATGATTGCCCCGCCCGAGCTGCTGGCCAAGGCCACCATGTGCAAGCAATTCAGCGACGCCCACACCAGCACGTTTGCCCAGGCCACGGCCGCGCAGTACCTCAAGGCCGGCCGCATGCCTGCCACGCTGGCCAGGGTGCGCGCGGTGTACGCCGAACGCGCCCAGGCCATGGGCGATGCGCTGCGCAAGGATCTGGGCGATGCCATCGCGTTCGTGCAGCCCCAAGGCGGCCTGTTTGTCTGGGCGCGCCTGACGGGCGCGGGCGGCAAGGTGGCAGACGGCAATGTGTTTGCCAAGCGCGCCATTGAAAAGGGCGTGGCTTTTGTGCCGGGCACACCGTTCTTCTGCGCCCAGCCCGACAACGCCACGCTGCGCCTGTCGTTCGCCACCGCCGATGTGGAAAAAATCCGCGAAGGCGTGGCGCGGCTGGCGCAGGCGCTGTGAGCGCCATGGCTGGCATGGAGACCGATCCGCACACCGCAGCCCGGCTGGAGAGCCTGGAGGTCAAGCTCAGCTACATGGAAGATTTGCTGGACGAACTCAACCTCGTCATTTACCGCCAGCGCGAGCAGATGGACCAGTTGGCGCGAGAAGTCGCGCAGTTGCGCCAGCGCTCGCCCGATGGCGAGGGCAGCACGCCGCGCGATCCGCGCGACGAACTGCCGCCGCACTACTGAGTGCCTTGCAGTGGAGCCTCCCTGCCTTCTGCTTGGGCAGATTGTTTAAGCACTATTTAATTGATAGCTGCTAAATCTTATGGAATAAGCGCTAGAGGCCTATTTTACTTAAAGTTTTGAATCGCTGGATGCGCTGGGCTCTTCAGGCAAGACATTGATCGCGAGTCGATCGCGCCCGCTGCGCTTGGCGCTGTAGAGCGACTGGTCGGCGCGATCGAGCAAGTGGTGCAGACTCTGGTCTGGGTCATTCAGCGTTGCCAGTCCGATGCTTACCGTGATGCCAAAGGTTTCGCCGGTGATCGTGGCAAGGCGCATCGCCCGGGTACCTTCCAGAATCCGCGTGGCGACCTCGGTGGCGCTGGCGGTGCCGGTCTGCGGCAGCAGCACGCAGAACTCTTCTCCGCCCAGGCGTCCCACGGTGTCGCTGCCACGCAGTTGTTCGCGCACCGCCTGGGCAAAGGCCACCAGCACGCGGTCACCTTCGAGGTGACCGTAGCGATCGTTGACGCTCTTGAAATGGTCCAGGTCGAGCATCAACAGGCACATGGGCGCGCCTTGCCGGCGTGCCTGCGCGTAGGTGCGCTCGGCGAGGTCCAGAAACGCGCGCCGGTTGGTCATGCCTGTCAGCATGTCGGTGGTGGCCAGGCGCTGCAGTTCGCGTTCCAGGTTTTTGCGCTGCGTCACGTCGCGGTAAATGCCCTCCACGCCGGCAAACTCGCCGTTGTGGTCGAACAAGGCGTGGCTGCTGATCGAGATGTCGATCACCCGCCCATCCTTGCGCACCATTTGCCCGGAAAAGTCCGCTACCTCCCCATGCGTTGCAATCGCTGCTTTGAAGGCGTCGCGGTCGCTGCTTTGCGGGTAATACGCTTCGGCGGTGTGGCCCTCGATTTCGTGCGGCTCGTAACCAAGCACCCGGCGCACGCCCGGGCCCACATGCTGCACGACGCCCTGGGCGTTGGTGCGGTAGTACACGTCCTGCATGCTCTCGAAAAGGCGCCGAAAGTTCTGCTCGCTCTCGCGCAGCTGCTCCTGAATTTCGCTCTGGTGCGTCATGTCCAAGCCGCACATCAGCACGGCGGGCGCGCCATCTACATTGATGGCCACGCTCGAGATCAGCACCATGCGCAAGTTGCCTCGGCAGGTTTGAATGCGAAATTCTGAGGGTTTGTTGGGCGCGCTGGCGCCTGCATGGGCGGATTCGCTGACGCGATGGATGCGCTCGCTGGAGCGCTGCTTGTCCAGGGGATGCACAAACTCGTTGGTGGTGTGCCCGAGCAAGTCCTGTGGCGAATCGGCTTCAAACAGTGCGATACAGGCCGGATTGGCGTAGACGATCACGTCATTTCGACTCAGCAACACAGCGCCGGGCAGGGCGTGCAGCAATTGGGTCAAGTCGGGCATCGTGAGCGGGCGAAGCGGAAATGGGCTTCTATTGTGACATTTTGTGTGAAACGGCCTGAGCATAGGCCTTTGGGGAGTGGGTGCAAGGGCGGTACCATTGGCCATGAAGAAAACTTTTGCCCTGCATGCCGAAGGGCAGCATCCCGACCGGCGCCTCGAAGCCATCAAACACGAAATCCGCAAATACCTGCGCCGCGAGCGTGGCAAGGCCTTGCCCGAAGGGGCCGATCTGTGGGATTTCGACTGCCGCTTTGCCGTGCCCCCGCAAGAGCCCGCCGTGGTGGCCTTGGCCGATGTGATGGGCTTGATCGACGGCGCCGTGGCCGCCCAGGCCGGTCAGTTTTATCTGGAGCTGCTGGCGCGCCCGGCCCAGCGGCCACCGCGCCCGCAGGCGGACGACGGCGTACCGCCCACAGCCGCGCCTTACCTGGGCGATTGACCCGACGCGTCGTCGGGCGAACGATCCAGCGGTGGCAGCAGGCCTGCCGCGCGCAGCTTGTCTTTTTTGCTCGGGCGTTTGCCCTTGATGCCGCCCACGCCCGCATCGGTGCTGTCGCCGGGTTCGGCCGGCGCGGCTGTGGGCTCAAACCCGGCCAGCCGCTCACGCTCCAACTGGACGCCCAGGCGCTTTTCAATCAGGCGCATATGCGCTTCGCTCTCGGGCGTGACGAAGCTCAGCGCCAGGCCGGCCTCGCCCGCGCGTCCGGTGCGACCAATGCGGTGGACATAGTCAGACGGCGATCGCGGCAAATCGAAGTTGACGACGGCGGGCAATTGCGCGATGTCGAGGCCGCGCGCGGCCAGATCGGTGGTCAGCACCACCTGCCAGCGCTCGGCTTTGAATTCTTCAAGCACCTGCCGGCGCGCTCCCTGGCTCAGACCGCCGTGAAACGGTGTAGCAAAAATGCCGGCCTTGTAGAGTTTTTCTGCCACATGTTCGGCCGCGTACTGCGTGGCAACGAACACCAACACCCGGCTCCAGCCTTCCTGCAGCAACAAATGGCGCAGCAACTGCGTGCGCTGCGCGGCGTCCACAGCGATGCTGCGCTGCACGATGTCCGGCGCCTCGGCAGGTGCATCCACCCGGATGCGCACCGGCTCGCGCAGCAAGGCCCGGGCAAGCGTCTGCACTTTGCCGGGAAAGGTGGCCGATAGCAGCAGGTTTTGCCGCGCCGCCGGCAGCAGCGCCAGCACGCGCGCCAGTTCGTCGGCAAAACCCAGGTCGAGCAGCCGGTCGGCTTCGTCCAGCACCAGGGTCTGCACCTGGTCCAGGCGCAAGGCGTTGTGCTCCACCAGGTCCAGCAGGCGCCCGG
>JBATPF010000232.1:0-8148 GCA_049291355.1 Giesbergeria sp. | reverse complement strand
TGATCATCGGCGTGGGCGAGAAGCTCTCCGAGGTCTACCTCGGGCCCTACGTGGGCGGCGGCATCGAAATCTGGTTCGCCTACGTGCTCGCCTTGGTCTTCCTGCTGTTTAGGCCGCAGGGGCTCTTTGGTGAAAAAATCATCGATCGCGTATGAAATACGCGTGCAATTATTTTTCGAAGGAGGCGCAACGTGCGCAGCGCGTTGAGCGCGAGCACGCAGTGCGCGCGCAGCACCGCAGGTGCGCCCCCGTGCAAAAAATCATCGATCGCGTATGAAATACGCGATCAAGCCAAAGGCTTCTTCGCTGCAGGCGAAGGATGATTTTTCAGCGAAGACTAACTTTGCAAAGCAAAGTTAAGCGAAGCGTGTCGTAGCTAAAAGATTATTGAGAAACACCCCATGCTTTACCGCGAAAACGGCCAGTTCAAGACCACTTACCGCTCCGACCAGCAAATTTTCCCGATCGCGCAAGACCGCATTGCCGTCGGCCTGCTGCTGGCGGTGGCCTTCGTCGGCGTGCCGTTGCTGGCCAGCGAGTACCTCTACACCTCCATCCTGATTCCCTTCGTCATCATGTCGCTCGCCGCGCTGGGCGTGAACGTACTGGTGGGCTACTGCGGTCAGATCTCGCTGGGGTCGGCGGCCTTCATGGCGGTGGGGGCGTATGGTGCCTACAACTTCTACGTGCGCATCCCGGGGATGCCCTTGATTCCCACGCTCATTCTGGGCGGCCTGTGCGCCATGTTTTTCGGCATCCTCTTTGGCCTGCCGAGCCTGCGTGTGAAGGGCTTGTATCTGGCGGTCGCGACGCTGGCTGCGCAGTTTTTCAGCGACTGGATGTTCCTGCGCATCCAGTGGCTGACCAACGATTCACCCTCGGGTTCGGTGTCCGTCACCAAGCTCAAAGTGCTGGGGTTGGCGCTCGACACGCCCATGGCGCGCTATCTGTTTTGCCTCTCGCTGCTGGCGGTGATTGCACTGCTGACCAAAAATCTGGTGCGCGGCGCCATCGGCCGCGAATGGATGGCGATTCGCGACATGGACGTGGCGGCTGCGGTGATTGGCATTCGCCCCATGTACGCCAAGCTCAGCGCCTTTGCCGTGAGCTCCTTCATCATCGGTGTCGCCGGGGCGCTATGGGCCTTCGTTCACCTGGGTTCCTGGGAACCCGCGGCGTTCAATGTGGAGCTGTCGTTTCGGTTGCTGTTCATGGTGATCATCGGCGGCATGGGGTCCATCATGGGCAGCTTCTTTGGCGCCGGCTTCATCGTCATCCTGCCGATTGTGCTCAGTCGTCTCCTGCCTGCGCTGGGCGATTTGGTGGGCGTCGAGCTGTCCACCGCGACGGTCTCGCACGTCGAGCTCATGACTTTCGGCGGCCTCATCGTCTGGTTCCTCATCGTCGAGCCCCATGGCCTGGCCAAGCTGTGGTCCATGGGCAAGCAAAAGCTCCGGCTCTGGCCGTTCCCGCATTGATTCCCCCCCTGTGCTTCAACACATTCATCCAAAGGAGACATCCATGAAGCTTTCGAAACTCTTAATCACCGCCACCGTTGTGGCCGCTGGAGCAGCCACGCTGGCCACCAGCGCGCTGGCCCAGGGCAAGGAGCAGTTCTTCCCACTACTGTCCTACCGCACCGGCCCTTACGCACCCAATGGCACACCCTGGGCCAACGGCAAGCAGGACTACCTGAAGATGATCAACGCCCGCGACGGCGGCATCAACGGCGTCAAGATCACCTATGAAGAGTGCGAAACCGGCTACGCCACCGACCGCGGCGTCGAGTGCTACGAACGCCTCAAGGTCAAACCTGGCGTCACCTTGATCGACCCCCAATCGACCGGTATCACTTTTGCGCTGACGGAAAAAGCCCCCGTCGACAAGATTCCACTGCTGACCGTGGGCTACGGTCTTTCCATGTCGGCCGATGGCACGGCGTTCAAATGGAATTTCGAAATGATGGGCAGCTACTGGACCGGTGCCGACATCATCCTGCAATCCATCGGCAAGTCCCTCGGCGGCATGGACAAGCTCAAGGGCAAGAAGGTGGCTTTGGTCTACCACGACAGCCCGTTTGGCAAGGAGCCCATCCCCCTGCTGGAAGAGCGCTCCAAAATGCACGGCTTTGAGCTGCAACTTCTGCCTGTGACCGCTCCTGGCGTGGAACAGAAGGCTACCTGGCTGCAGGTACGCCAGAGCAAGCCCGACTATGTGTTGCTGTGGGGCTGGGGCGTGATGAACTCCACGGCACTCAAGGAAGCGCAGGCCACGGGCTATCCGCGCGACAAGATGTATGGCGTGTGGTGGGCCGGTGCAGAGCCTGACGTGCGCGACGTCGGCATGGGTGCCAAGGGCTACCACGCGCTGGCACTCAATGGTTCTGGCACGGACCAGAAGGTCATCCAGGACATCATGAAGTACGTGCACGACAAGGGCCAGGGCACGGGCCCCAAGGACGAAGTCGGCTCGGTGCTCTACACCCGCGGCGTGATGATCCAGATGCTGGGCGTCGAAGCCGTGCGCCGCGCACAAGAGCGCTTTGGCAAGGGCAAGGTCATGACCAGCGAGCAGGTGCGCTGGGGTCTTGAGAACCTCAACCTCGACCAGAAGAAGCTCGACTCCATGGGCTTTGGCGGCATCATGCGTCCGGTATCGACCAGCTGCGCAGACCACATGGGTTCGAGCTGGGCCCGCATGCAGACCTGGGACGGTGCCAAGTGGAACATCGCTCCGGACTGGTACCAGGCCGACGAACAGATCTTGAAGCCCATGGTCAAGGCCGCAGGCGACAAGTACCTGGCCGACAAGAAGATGAAGCGCCGCGACGCGGCCGATTGCAATTCTTGAGGTCATCCCCCTGAGGCGCTGCGCGCCTTCCCCCTTCTCTTGCAGCGCTGCGCGCTGCGGAAGGGGGACGCTCCCGGTGCTGCGGGGCGGCGCGGCCGGCCTAGGCCCTTGCACGGGAGCCCTGGTCTGGGCCGCGCCAGGTTCGAAGGAAGACGGCTGCACTGCAGCCGCCAATCGAGAGGGTTGTCTCCTACGGGTATCAGCCCTCCCGATTGGCACAAAAGGTCAAAGCTATGGAACCCAAAAACATCGTCCTCAACGTCAACGGCATCGAGGTCATCTACAACCACGTGATTCTGGTGCTCAAGGGCGTCTCGCTGCAGGTGCCCGAGGGGGGCATCGTGGCCATCCTGGGAGGCAACGGCGCGGGGAAAACCACCACCCTGCGTGCGGTCTCGAATCTGCTCGAAGGGGAGCGCGGTGAGGTCACCAAGGGCTCCATCGAGCTGCGCGGCGAGCGCATCGAAAAGCTCACGCCGGCCGATCTGGTCAAGCGCGGCGTGGTGCAGGTGATGGAGGGGCGCCACTGCTTCGCGCACCTGACCATCGAGGAAAACCTGCTGGCCGGCGCCTACACCCGCAGCGACAAGGGCGAGATCGCCGCCAACCTGGAGAAGGTCTACAACTACTTCCCGCGCCTCAAAACACGCCGCAGTTCACAGGCGGCCTACACCTCGGGCGGCGAGCAGCAGATGTGCGCCATTGGCCGCGCCATCATGGCCAACCCCAGCATGGTGCTGCTCGATGAGCCTTCCATGGGCCTGGCGCCGCAGATCGTCGAGGAAGTGTTCAACATCGTGAAAGACCTCAACACCAAGGAAGGTGTGACGTTTTTGCTGGCCGAGCAGAACACCAACATGGCGCTCAAGTACGCCGACTACGGCTACATCATGGAATCGGGCCGCGTGGTGATGGACGGCGCTGCCGCCGACCTGGCCAACAACGAGGACGTCAAGGAGTTCTACCTGGGCGTCGGCGGCGGCGAACGCAAGAGTTTCAAGGACGTGAAAAGCTACAAGCGCCGCAAGCGCTGGCTGGCTTAGGGCCTGTGTCGCTGCGCTCCTTCCCCCTGAGGGGGACGCCTCCGGTGGACCGGCGGAGCCGGATCCACGGTGGCGCTGGATTTTAGGGCGCGCCGATGGCGCAACGGGTGACGGGGTGGAGTGCGAGGAAAACCTGAGCCGCTCACTACAAATTCCATAGCTGCTTGCACATGATAAATAAGCGCTAGAGGCCAATTTCATTCAAATAATTACCGCATAGGACACCCAGGCATGAACAAGTTCTACGACGCCCTGGAAACCAGGAGCACGCAGGAGCGCGAAGCGGCACTGATGGCCGCACTGCCGGGCCAGGTGGCGCATGCGCAATGCCATGCGCCAGCGTTGGGCCAGATCCTTGCTGGCGTCGATGCCGCGAGCATCACCACGCGCGCCGCGCTGGCGCGCCTGCCAGTGACGCGCAAACACGAATTGCTGGAGCGCCAGAGCGCCGAGCGCGAACAACACCTGTTCGGCGGTTTCGCCACGCAGGCGTATGGCACTGCCATGCCACGCGTCTTTGCAAGTCCTGGCCCGCTGTACGAACCCGAGGGCTCGCTGCCCGACTACTGGCGCATGGCGCGCGCGCTGTACGCAGCGGGTTTTCGCTCGGGTGAGCTGGTGCACAACTGCTTCTCGTACCACTTCGTTCCTGCGGGCTCGATGATGGAATCGGGCGCCCTGGCGCTGGGCTGCACCGTGTTTCCCGGCGGCACCGGCCAGACCGAGCAACAGGCGCAGGCCATGGCGCACATGCGGCCGGCCGGCTACATCGGCACGCCGAGTTTTCTCAAGCTCATTCTGGAAAAAGCGGCCGAACTGCAACTGCCGCTGCCCAGCGTGACCAAAGCGCTGCTTTCGGCAGAAGCGTTTCCGCCCTCACTGCGCGACTGGTTCACAGAGCGCGGCGTCGCCGGCTACCAGTGCTACGGCACGGCCGACCTGGGCCTGATTGCCTATGAAACCGAGTCGCGCGAAGGCCTGGTGCTGGACGAAGGCGTCATCGTCGAGATCGTGCGCCCCGGCACCGGCGACCCGGTGCCCGAAGGCGAAGTCGGCGAGCTGGTGGTGACCACGCTGAACCGCGACTATCCGCTGATCCGCTTTGGCACCGGCGACCTTTCTGCCGTGCTGCCCGGTGCCTGCCCCACGGGCCGGACCAACGCCCGCATCAAGGGTTGGATGGGCCGGGCCGATCAGACCACCAAGGTGCGCGGCATGTTTGTGCACCCATCGCAGATTGCAGCCATTGCGGCGCGCTTTCCGC
This sequence comes from Giesbergeria sp., assembly GCA_049291355.1. Taxonomy (GTDB): domain Bacteria; phylum Pseudomonadota; class Gammaproteobacteria; order Burkholderiales; family Burkholderiaceae_C; genus Simplicispira. The sequence continues at coordinate 2,991 of JBATPF010000232.1, read as the reverse complement.
AGGTGCTGCGCGCGCGGCTCGTGGTTTCGGGCGAAATGGCCAACGACCAGATGCTGCTGCGCGTAGAGTCCACCGAAACCTCGTCCGGCCTGGCCGAGCGCCTGCAGGACACGGTGCGCGAACTCACCAAGCTGCGCGGCGAAGTCGAACTGGTCGCGCCCGGCTCATTGCCCAACGACGGCAAGGTGATCGAAGACGCGCGCAGTTATCGCTGATGGCGACTAAAAGACTCGGTATGTAGGGCTTCGCGACGCACACAGACCCCTGCAACCGACACGGCCGAAACCAGCAGACGCCGCGCAAGGGCCGCCCCGCCGCGCTGGCGTCGTCCCCCTTCCCGAATCGCGCAGCGATTCGAGAGAAGGGGGAAGCGGCAAAGCCGCTCAGGGGGATGTATTCTCTACGTCCCCCAGACCACGTCGGCGTTTTCGGCCGCGCTGCGCTGGAGCATGTCAATAAACGGCGTGGCGCGCTGGCGCAGCGTGATGCGATCGGCTGCCGCGCCTTCCTGCTCCTGCGACGCATCGGCATCGACGTGGCTCTTGGCACCGCGCATCGCCTGCTCCTCCTGAGCTACTGCGGCCTCGATCGCCGCAATGGCCGCTGGAATCTGCGCCACCGTCACGATGCCTTGGGCGGTGGGCTCCTTGCCCATGATTTGAAGCAGGCGCAGGCCTTGCTCGTTGAGGAGGATCAGGTCGCCGGTGGCGCGGGATTTGAATTTGTAGAGCATGGAGTAGACCTCGAATAAAGCGCGTCGCGCGAAAAAGGGTAGTCGGATTGTGCCCCGCGCAGGGGGCCGTAGGACGGATCGCCGTTCGGGCGAATCGACAGCATCTGGTGCAAGCCCATCCAGCCTAGCTCGAACCCCAGAGCGCTGCCCGCCAAGTAGAGGCGATAGGCCCGCAAGGCGCGGCCGCCGCGCTCGGACCCGGCCTGTGCGATCAGCACGTCCAGGGCGGCGTCGAGCTGGCACTCCAGAGCGTCGGGCCAGGCCCACAGCGTGCGCGCGTAGTGCGGGCGCAGGTTTTCGGTATCCACCATCTCCAGGCCCGCGGCCGCGGTGTGTTGCAGCAATTGGCTCACATGCAGCAGTTCGCCGCCAGGAAAGATGTAGCGCTCGATAAATTTCCCCAGGCCGGCGCCGAGCTGGGCGCTGCCCACCGCCGCCGCCGTAATGCCGTGGTTGAGCACCAGAGCGCCGGGCCGCACCAGGGCGTGCACCGTTTCAAAATAGTTCCGCATTTGCGCCCGGCCGACATGTTCGAGCATGCCCACAGAAGCGAGCTTGTCAAAGCGCTGCGCCGGAGCAAACTGGCGGTAATCGCACAGTTCGATCCGGGCCTGCCTTTGCAGTCCGCGCTCAGCGATGCGCTCCTGCACAAAGGCGTACTGGTGGCGCGACAGCGTGATGCCGGTGGCCTGCACGCCGTAGTGCTCCGCAGCCCAGACCATCAGGGCGCCCCAGCCCGCCCCGATGTCCAGAAACTGTTCGCCCGGTGCCAGACGCAGCTTGCGGCAAATGTGGTCCAACTTCGCCTCCTGCGCGGCTGCCAGACTCATGTCGGGCTCACGGTAGTAAGCGCAGGAGTAGACGCGGCGCGGATCCAGCCACAGCGCATAGAAGTCATCCGACAAATCGTAGTGAAACTGCACCTGCTCGGCGTCGCGCTCACGCGAGTGCACACGCAGCGAACGCGCCCAGGCGCGCAGCCGGCGCCAGCCGCCGGTTTCGGCGTGCGCCGGATCGGTGGTCAGAAAGCCCGTGGCGGCTCGCATCAGATCCCGCGCACTGCCTTCAAACTGGACATCTCCCTCGACGATGGCCGTGCCCACCGCGCCCAGATGCCCCGCTGCCAAAGCAGCCAGCGGGCCCAGTCCCCGGAACCTTAGCACCACGTCTGCAGCGCCTGGACCGGCCCGCCGGCCACCAGGCCATTCCAAAGCCAGCGCCACCGGCAGGCGCGCCAGTCGCTCCTCCAAGGTGCTCAGCCATTGCTTCATAGTCCGCATGGTAGGAACCGTGCGGCACACGTCAAGGCGCCGCTTCGCTGTAAGCTGTCCGCGGGGGTTCCAGGCATGCCAACGGGGCCACCACCATCCGCTATTTTTTGCACCCACCGCCATGAGCCCAAGCACGATCTATCACAACCCCCAATGCAGCACCTCGCGCAACGCACTGGCGCTGATGCGTGAACACGGCCTCGTGCCCCAAATCGTTGAATACCTCAAAACGCCGCCGGACCGCGCCACGCTGCAATCCCTGATTGCAGCGAGTGGCCGGCCAATGAGCGACTTTGTGCGCCGCAAAGAGGCCTTGTTCAACGAGCTGAATCTGGGCGACGAGGGCGTGACGGACGCCGAGCGGCTGGACGCCCTCGCCGCCCACCCCCGCCTGCTGGAGCGCCCCATCGTCGTCACCGAACGGGGCACGCGCCTTGGGCGGCCGGTGGAAGCGATCCTTGACATCCTGCCGCCCACCGCTGCCTGACGCCCCATTTCGAGGCACCCGATGCGTCCGCTGACACGCCATGTGCTGCTGCTGGGCGGCGGCCAGACCCTGGGCTATGCCTCCTCGTACTACCTGCCCGCCCTGCTGGCCGCGCCCATGGCGCAGGACACCGGCTTGCCGCTGGCCTGGGCGTTCGCAGCGTTTTCTCTGGCGCTGATCGTCTCGGGTGTCGTGGGTCCGGCGGCCGGCCGCGCCGTGGACCGCTACGGCGGGCGCCGCGTACTCTTGCTCAGCAACCTGCTGTTTGCGGCCGGCCTGTTGGCCATGGCCGGCGCACAAGGGCCGGTGAGCCTGTTCGCGGCCTGGGGCGTGCTGGGCCTGGCCATGGGCGCAGGGCTGTACGAATCGGCGTTTGCCGCGCTGGTGGGTCTGTATGGGCACGGCGCGCGCGGCGGCATCACCGGTATCACCTTGCTGGGCGGCTTTGCCAGCACCGTGGGATGGCCGCTGAGCGCCTGGATGGAAGTGCACTGGGGTTG
>JBATPF010000231.1:0-4780 GCA_049291355.1 Giesbergeria sp. | reverse complement strand
AGCACCAGCAGGGCCAGCGCGGGCAGCAAGGCGGCGCGCAGCACGTCCTGTGTATTGATGATGCGCAGGCCAGAGAGCGAAAAACCGGGCAGGTTGCTGGCTTCGATGTGGGCCCGCATCATGGCATCGCCCAGCAAAAGCAGTACCAGGGACGGTGGGACCACCACGCCGATGGTGGCTGCCACGCTCAGCATGGCAATGCCACGCGCCGGGGGCATGGCTTGCAATCGTGGTGCCACCAGCCGCGACAGCAGGCTGGCACTGGACGCGACCGAGCCGTTCATCGGCGCCACCAGCACGCCCACGCCCAGCGCCGCGAGCGGTGTGCTGCTTCCCAAAGGGTGCAACACGCGGTTGAGAAAGGAAAAGATGGCGTTGGCCAGTGTCAGCCGCTGCAGCAGCAGGCCAATGAACACACACAGCGGGAGCGCCTGCAAGAGGTCGTGTTCAAGCAGGCCTACCAGGCGGCCCGCCACCGCGCCCAGCAAGCGCGCATCGAATGGACCCATGACCAATCCCAGACCAGCGAACAGGCCGGAGGTACCCAGAAGCAGAGCCCAAACGGGCAAGCCAGTGCCCACGATCAGGGCGCCGAGCAGCACCAGCATCCAGAGCCCCGCGCTGTTCACGGCGCTGTCGCCTGAGGACGCAGCGCGTCTGCGAGTGCCAGCCCGGCCAACAGCCATACCGAGAGCTTGATCAAGAAATACCCAGCGTGGTCGGTTTCAGGAAAACGTTCCCAATGTGACACCGACGCCCAAACCAGAGGGGCTGATGCATACAGTACAAAAGCGGCCCACGGCGCGACACACAACGCCAGGAGCCACGCGCGCCATCGTGCAAACCGAACCTGGCCAACCCCGCCGTGGGCCGCCAAATGGAGGCCATGCCGCGATGCGGCGGTCACGGCCACCGCCGAATACAGCGCAAACACGATCTGCGCGAGATCGTTGGCTTGGGTAGATCCTGCATGAATCAGATCGCGGAGAGGCCACTGCGCAAGCAGCAGGATTGCCAGAGGCAATACCAGCCAGCCTGCCCAGGAAAAAATCTTGTTCATCGGTGGGCGTCGGCGCATAGGGCGCCGGTGGCGGACGCCATGGTACAAGCCTGCTGTGAATTCAGGGGCGCGAAAACACCAGGAGGCCGCCTGGCGTCAGCGCAAAGCCAGGGTCATGGCTGGGGCGCCCAGTGCCGCCGCAATATTCACCCCAGGTAGGGCCCCAGGCCGCGCCGCATGCGTGCCCGCTCGCAGGCCTCCGAGCCGGCCGCAAATTCCCGGCAGGGCGACGGGCGCCACTCGTAGATGCCACAGGCCGCGCGCTTGCCTACGGTGCCGGTCAGGGCTGCGCATCGCGGCGGGCTGTGGTCGGTGCCGCGCATGCGGCAGAAGGTATCGGTGACATCCACCGTGAGGCCATCGGGCACCGCGCCGCCGTGGTCGCGGCGCTCGAACACCGAAAAGTCCACGCGAAAGCTTGCACAGCAGGCACCGCAGCTCAGGCAGGGGTGCAAAGAATCGGGGTCAGATTCCAATTAATTTCTGCGCACTGCATTCATGCAATCCGGCCGAGCAGAAGGTACTCCATGAGTGCCTTTTGTAGGTGCATGCGATTTTGGCTTCGGCGCGCGGACTGCGTCCGCTTCACATCCGCTGCACGGATATGAGCCTGCGCCGAAACAGGGTGCTGGCGCTGGCGCGCCACCGACTTGCATTTCATGCAACCCGGCCGAGCAGAAGGTACTCCATGAGTGCCTTCTGCACGTGCATGCTGTTTTGGCTTCGGCGCGCAGCCTGCGGCTGCTTCACGCCCGCGATACGGGCATGAGCCTGCGCCGGAATCGCATGCCGACGCTTGCGCGTCGCCGCACCGCATGTCATGCGATGCGGCCGAGCAAAAGGTACTTCATGAGTGCCTTCTGCACGTGCATTCGATTTTGGCTTCGGCGCGCGGACTGCGTCCGCTTCACATCCGCTGCGCGGATATGAGCCTGCGCCGAAACAGGCTGCTGGCGCTGGCGCGCCACCGGTTTGCATTTCATGCAATCCGGCCGAGCAGAAGGTACTCCATGAGTGCCTTCTGCACGTGCATCCTGTTTTCTGCCTCGTCCCAGACGACGGATTGGGGGCCGTCGATGACGTCGGCGGCGACTTCCTCGCCGCGGTGGGCTGGTAGGCAGTGCATGAACAGGGCGTCGGGGCGGGCGGCGGCCATCATTTCCTGGTCTACGCACCAGTCGGCAAAGGCTTTTTTGCGCGCCTCGTTCTCGGACTCGTAGCCCATGCTGGTCCAGACGTCGGTGGTGACCAGGTCTGCGTCCTTGCAAGCGTCCAGCGGATTGCTAAAAAATTGATAGCTGCCAGCGCTTGTCCCGTCTGCGCCAATGGCCATTTTCTCGTCTATTTCATAGCCGCGCGGCGTGCTGACGTGCACTTTGAAGCCGAGCAGGGCGGCCGCTTGCAGCCAGGTGTTGGCCATGTTGTTGCCGTCGCCCACCCAGGCCACCGTCTTGCCGGCCAGGCAAGCCAGGTCGGGCTTGCCTTCCGAATTCGTGCCGCGGTGCTCGAGAAAGGTGAAGATGTCGGCCAGGATCTGGCAGGGGTGGAACTCGTTGGTCAGGCCGTTGATGACGGGCACGCGCGAATGTTCGGCAAAGCGCTCGATCTTGGTCTGCTCAAAGGTGCGGATCATCACCAGGTCGACCATGCGGCTGATGACCTTGGCACTGTCCTCAATGGGCTCGGCGCGGCCGAGCTGGCTGTCTCCGGTGGTCAGGTGCACGACGCTGCCACCCAGCTGGTACATGCCGGCCTCGAAGCTCACGCGGGTGCGGGTGCTGGCCTTCTCGAAAATCATGGCCAGCGTGCGGTCCACCAACGGGTGGTGCTTTTCGTAGGACTTGAACTTCTTCTTGATCAGCGCGGCGCGCTCGAAGAGGTACGCGTACTCGTTGGCATCCAGGTCATTGAATTGAAGGTAATGTTTCATGGCGTGGGGCGCACTGTGCGCTTCATTCGGCCAGCAGAGCTTGTACCAGGGGTGCAAGCCGCGTGGCGATTTCGTCGGCCTCGTCGGGCGTGAGGATCAGGGCGGGCACGATGCGGATCACATTCTCAGCTGTCACGCTGATCAGCAGCCCGGCCTCGGCGGCGCGTGCTACCAGAACGCCGCAGGGCTTGGTCAGCTCGACGCCGATCATCAGGCCCTGGCCACGAATTTCTTTCACGCCCGGCAAGCCCCCCAGCTCGCGCTGCAGCGCTTCCATCAGGTGGGCACCCACCCCGGCGGCGTTGGCCAGCAGGCCGTCTTCCTCGATGATGCGAATGGTCTCGTTGCCCGCGCGCATGGCCAGCGGGTTGCCGCCAAAGGTGGTGCCGTGGTTGCCCGGTTGCAGCACCTCGGCGGCCTTCGGACCGGCGACGACGGCGCCGATGGGAACGCCCGAGCCCAGGCCTTTGGCCAGCGGCATCACATCGGGCACGATGCCGGCCCATTGGTGGGCGAACCACTTGCCGGTGCGGCCCATGCCGCATTGCACTTCGTCGATCATCATCAGCCACTCGCGCTCATCGCACAGCTGGCGCAGCTCGCGCAGGTATTCCACGCGCATGGGGTGCACGCCGCCTTCGCCCTGGATGGTCTCAAAGAACACAGCGACGACATTGGGATTGCCTTCGGTGGCCGCCTTGATGGCGGCAATGTCGTTGATCGGTACGCGGATGAAGCCCTCCACCAGCGGGCCAAAGCCGCTGTGGATCTTGGGGTTGCCGGTGGCCGACATGGTGGCGATCGAACGGCCATGGAAGGCCTTTTCGTACACGACGATCTGCGGTTTGGCGATGCCGCGGTCCACGCCGTACTTGCGGGCGATTTTCAGCGCTGCCTCGTTGGCTTCCAGCCCCGAATTGCAGAAGAACACCTTGCTCATGCCCGAGAGCTCCACCAGCTTGGCGGCGAGCTGCTCTTGGCCCGGGACGTGGTAATAGTTGGAGGTGTGGATCAGCTTGCCGATCTGGTCGCACAGCGCCGGCACGAGTTGCGGGTGGTTGTGGCCCAGCGTGTTGACGGCAATGCCGGCCAATGCGTCGAGGTATTCCTTGCCGTTCACGTCCCACACGCGGCAGCCTTGGCCGCGCTCCAGTGCGATCGGCACACGGCCATAGGTGTTCATCACGTGGGGCGAGGCGGCCTCGATCAATGCGGTCATGTGGGGTTCTCCAGGGCGGGCGCGGCGGCTCGCGCCAGCGCAAAAATGAGAGGCAATTCTAGGGCGGATGCTGCGCCGCGCTGTTGACGATTGCGCATCACTGCAATGCGGCAGCAAGCCGAGCGGGCTGCGTGGGGGCCTTGAATATCGCAATAGCTCTTATATAAGAGTTAGAATTCCTGCTGCGCCGCAACAAGTATTTTCAGCACCCCGACTGCCCAGCCGATGGCCCATTCCTCGTCTCCAGAAGTCTTTATCCAGGGCCTCACGTCCAGTGGCAAGACTTTCCGTCCGAGCGATTGGGCCGAGCGCCTTGCGGGCGTGATGAGCAGTTTTCGTCCTGGCGGCGCGCAGCCGGGCAGCCACCTGCGTTACTCGCCCTGGTGCATTCCCAAGGTTATGAATGGCGTGAAATGCGTAGTGGTCAACCATGCGCTGCGCGACTATGAGCCCATGGCCTGGGATTTCGTGATGAACTTTGCGCGCGACAATGATCTGCAGGTGGCTGAAGCCTGCCTGTTGCCCGATCTCCCTGCGCCTCCCAGGCCTTGATTGGGGCTTGGCGTCGCTT
>JBATPF010000230.1:0-4123 GCA_049291355.1 Giesbergeria sp. | reverse complement strand
ATTTATCAGGAAGCCGACAAGGAGTTGAATGCGAACTACCAGGCCCTGGCGCATCGGCTGGATACAGACGACAAGGCCCATTTGAAGACAGGCCAGCTGGCCTGGATGAAAGATCGAAACGCCAACTGCTCGCGCCGGGACGGCAGCAGCTTTCTCGTGGATCTGCAATGCGCGACCGACATCACCATTGCCCGTTCGCAATTTCTTCAGGATCGCCTGCGCGAGTGCAAGAGCGCGGGTTGTCTCAATATCCGGCTCTGAAACGCCCTGGTCCGGCCCATAGCTGCCCGAGAGGCCAGGCTTTTTGATCGAGGCGCGGGAGATGCGCCTTCCAATGGTTGACGAACTCCGCGCTCGACCCGCTTGGAAAAAATTCCCGAATTCAAGGATTGCGCGGTGCGAGTGGCGAAGGCTTGAGGTGTGCAGGCGCCTCCACGGACACCGCAGCGGCACAGGCCATAACGCTGTCGCGCCCGGCTGCTTTGGCTGCATAGAGCGCATCGTCTGCTTGACGGAAGAGTTGCTGCGAGTCGCGCTCAGCGCTGGCCTTGGCACTGGCTCGACTGGGCTCGACGCCCTGGCTTGTGAAAAGCAAGGGTTGGGGTGTCACCGTAGCCACTCCCACGCTCACCGTGACCACAGCGGCAACGCCTGAGGCGGCATGCACGATGGACAGCTTGCGAACCGCGAGCCGCAACTGTTCGGCGATGACCATCGCATCGCGTGCGTCCGTGTCGGGCAGGAGGACCGCAAACTCTTCGCCGCCGTAGCGAGCCACCAGATCACTCGCACGCGATGCCGACCGCGCCATGGCCGTGGCCACCTTGCGCAGGCATTCGTCGCCGGCCAGGTGACCATAGCGGTCATTGAAGGCCTTGAAATGGTCCACATCAATCATCAGCAAAGACAGGCTGGAACCCGAGCGCGCCGCACGCTGCCATTCCACAGCCACGGCTTCGGTGAGCGCGCGGCGGTTGGCCACGCTGGTGAGCGGGTCCTGGCGCACCAGGGCCTCCAGCGCAATGCGGTACTGGTCGAGCTTGGTCTCGGCCCGCTGGCGCTCGGTGATGTCCTGGACGGTGCCGGTCATGCGTGCTTGGGTGCCTGGCGTGGTGCGTTCGCCCCACATATCCACCCAACGTTCGTTGCGTGCGTCGGCAATGCGGTATTGCATCCGCAACGGGGTGTCGTCCCCCAGCGAGGCTTCAAGGCTTGAAAGCACATGCGGGCGATCGTCTGGATGCACCTGGGCCAGCCATTGCATGCGCGCCACCGGTGCGTCGACCGGCAGGCCAAACAGTTCGGCCGCCATGGGCGAGAGGGTGAATTCCCCTGTTTCGACTTGGTACGCGTAGTAGCCCACCAACGCCGACTTTTGCGCACTCTCAAGCCACTGCATGTTGCGCGCCAGGCTTTCTTTGAGGGTGCGCTCGCGCAGCCAGGCCCGCCGTTGCCAGACCACCAGAAGCAGGCCCGCCAGCAGGAGCGCAAGGCTGAGGGGCAGGCTCAGTGCAATCAATTCGCGCCTGGAGGCGTCGCCAAATGCTTCGGCCACATCCACCTTGGAGACCAGAAACCAGGGCGATTCCGCAATGGCGTTGACCACGGCCAGAACGTCCTTGCCTCCGACATCGCGGGCGCGAATCAGCCCGCGCGCTCCGGCCACGGCCTGGATCATCAGATTGCCTTGGTCGGACCCGGGAACCAGTGGAACGGGTGTCGGAGTGCTTTGCTGACGCAGAGGGCTGAGCAACACAGCATTGGCCCCCTCCGCACTGACGAGGGCAGATTCGGCACTCTTGCTGGCGGTGGGCCAGGGCGTGAGCAAGGAATAGAGGCTGGTGCGCACGTCGATCACCAACCACACGGCTCCCAGAGGCCGCATGCCGTCGTAGATGGGAGCCATCAGGCTGAAGAACGGAAAGGCAAAAAACGGGTCGCTCCTGGGTTCCACCACGCTCGGCGTTGCGCTCTCAAGCGCCCGCTTCAATGCCTCCTGCTCCAGGGCGGGCAAGACAGCACTTGAAGAGCCTGCGGGCAGCAGCAGCGCCCCTTCGGGGCTGACGAAAGACACCGCTGTGTAGCGCGCGCGCTCCTGAAGAATGCGCAGCCGGTCGTGCACCGGCGTTTCTGCCTCGGAAGATGGAGTGTCGCGCCAGCGTGCCACGGCCTGGGCAAACAGGCCATCGTCGGTCAAGGCGCTGGCGTCGGCCAAGCGCCTCTCGCGCCAGTCGGATACCGCGCTGGCCTGCAGGCGACTGATGGTCTGCAGTTCGCGTTCAGCCTGGTGGCGATACAGCGCTGTGCGGTCCTGGTACACCATGGTCAATGCCCACAGCAGCCCCAGGCTCGCCAGGACCGCGATGCCGATCGCCAGTCGCGCAAGCAGGGCGCGGTGGGGAGAGTGAAGCAATGCGTGACGGACAGACATGGCGTGGAGAGGCTTGTAACAGTGCGCGCAGTACAGTGATGGCACACTATGTCAGATTTTCTAAATGCATCGAGCGCTCCCCCGCAAGCGTTGAATCGGGAGAGCTTGATTTAAAGGACCGCTTGTGCTGCGCCAAACCTTGCAACTACTGCTTGCTGCGATCCTGGCCCTGGCCGCACTGTGTGCGCCTGCGCGCGCTGAACCGGGCGGCTCCCAAGTGGTATTTAGTATTTCTCTCGAACCTGACGGCCTGGACCCTACCGTCGCGGCGGCGGCATCCATTGGTGAGGTGGTGCATTACAACGTGCTGGAAGGGCTGGTGAAGATCGAGGAAAGCGGCGCGACCTCGCCTTTGCTCGCAAGCGGCTGGCGCCTGGAAGACGGGGGCAAGACCTACCGTTTCGCGCTGCGCAAGGGCGTGCGTTTTCATGACGGGGCGCCGTTTGACGCGTCGACGGTGCGCTTTTCCTTCGAGCGCGCCATGGCGCCTGCGTCGACCAACAAGGCAAAAAAGGCCTTGTTTGACAATATCGCCGCCATAGAAACGCCCGACGCCTACACAGTGGTGCTGCGACTGCACCATGCCGACGCCAATACCTTGTTCCGTCTGGGCGAGAGCACTGCCGTGGTGCTCCACCCCGCAACGGTGGAACAGGCCGCCAGCCACCCCGTGGGCACGGGCCCCTACCGCTTCGAGCGCTGGGACCGAGGCAGCAGCATCGACCTCGTGAAATATGCAGACTACCGAAACGCGAGCCAAGTGTTCATGGATGCGGTGAAGTTTCGCTTCATCAACCAGCCCGCTGCCCAGGCGACGGCCATGGCGGCACGTGAAGTCGATGTATTTTTCAACATCGCCACACAGACCGTCGAGCGCTTTCAGGCCGACCGGGCTTACCAGGTGCTGATCGGAGCCTCCAGCGGCAAAGGCATGCTGGCGCTGAACAACCGCCGCAAGCCGCTGGACGACGTGCGCGTGCGCCGGGCCATCACCCATGCCATCGACCGGGAGCGCTTCATCCAGCAGGTGCTCGACGGCCGGGGCAAAGCCATTGGCAGCCATTTTTCGCCAACCGATGCGGGCTATGTGCATCTGGCCGGCCTCTACCCCTACGACCCCAAGCGCGCCAGAGCCTTGATGCGCGAGGCCGGGGTCAAGCTGCCGCTCTCGCTGACTCTGACGCTGCCGCCCACGCCCTATGCACGCGATGGTGCGCCGTTGATCGTGGCGGCGCTGGCAGCGATTGGCATCCACGTGACCACCGAGCCTGTGGATTGGGCACACTGGCTGTCGGGCACCTTCAAAGGGAATTTCGACCTCACGCTGATCAACCACGTCGAACCGCTGGACTACCCCATCTACACCGACCCTAACTACTATTTCGGCTCCGACAGTGCCGAGTTTCGCCAATTGGTAGAGCGCCACGCGGCCAGCAGCAGCGCCCGCGAACACCAGGTGCTGTTTGCGCAACTGCAGCGCAAGCTGGCCAATGATGCGGTCAATGCCTGGATTTTTGCGCCCCAACTCAGCACCGTTGCGCGCAAGGGTCTCAAAGGCCTGTGGATGAATTACCCCATTTTTGCGCACGACGTAGCGGCGCTGCGATGGGAGTGAACACGTTCTGTGGGACTTGCCCAGGGCCGACGGCGGTGCGGCACAAATGGGGCTACGTATGACGCCATGCTGAACAC
>JBATPF010000229.1:0-12053 GCA_049291355.1 Giesbergeria sp. | reverse complement strand
AGTACGACGTGGTGCTGGTGGCGCGCGCCGACGGCACGCTGGCGGCGGACATCCGCCCCCTGGTGCGCCTGTCGGTCACGGTGATTGCCGAGCAGAACGGCCGGCGCGAAATGGGTTCGGCGGGCGGCGGCGGACGCTTTGGCCTGGCGTATTTCGACGACGAACAAATCGCCCAGTACGTGGACGAGGCCGTGAATGCAGCCCTGGTCAATCTCGAGTCGCGCCCGGCGCCGGCCGGCGAAATGACGGTGGTCCTCGGCCCCGGCTGGCCCGGCATCCTGCTGCACGAAGCCATCGGCCACGGTCTGGAGGGCGACTTCAACCGCAAAGGGTCCAGCGCTTTTAGCGGCCGCATTGGCCAGCGCGTGGCGGCCAAGGGCGTCACGGTGCTCGACGACGGCACACTGCCAGACCGGCGCGGCTCGCTCAACGTGGACGACGAGGGCCACACCAGCGGGCGCAACGTGCTGATCGAGGACGGCATTCTCAAGGGCTACATCCAGGATTCGCTCAATGCCCGCCTGATGGGCGTGGCCCCCACCGGCAACGGCCGGCGCGAGAGTTACGCGCACATCCCCATGCCGCGCATGACCAACACCTACATGCTGGGCGGCGACAAGGACCCCAAGGAAATCGTCGCCAGCATCAAGAAGGGCCTGTACGCCACCAACTTCGGTGGGGGGCAGGTGGACATCACCTCGGGCAAATTCGTGTTCTCGGCCAGCGAAGCTTTCTGGGTCGAAAACGGAAAGATCCAATACCCGGTTAAGGGCGCCACCATCATTGGCAGCGGCCCCGAATCGCTCAAGCGCGTGGGCATGATCGGCAACGACATGCGGCTCGACAGCGGTGTCGGCACCTGCGGCAAGGAAGGCCAAAGCGTGCCTGTCGGCGTTGGCCAGCCCACCCTGCGCATCGATGGGCTGACGGTGGGCGGAACCGCGTAAACCAAGGTCCGAGCCGCAGCAGCCTCGCGCACAATGCGGCCATGGTCGCATCGCGTTCCCGCTCGCAGCTCACCGTCCAGTCGTTTGGCGACGTCAGCCGCTTTTTGCGCTCGGGCGTGGCCGACGAAGAGTCGCGCCAGCTGCGTGACAGCATCGGCGCGCTGGCTCAGCAGATAGACGACGCCATCACTACCCGCCGCGCGGCGCCAACCGCGCCGGCCGTGCCGGACACCCCGGAGATCACGCGCCAGGCGGCCAACCTGATGAAGTGCGTGCGCGAGCACCAGTTGTTCGTGACCGGCATGGGCTCGGCCTGGCACGCGCTGTACGAGATGGGTTCCTACCAGCTCGCGTTGCGCAGCCTGCGCCGTGCCGTCGAGGCCTGGCACCATGCGTTGGCGCAACGCAGCCCGCTGGAGGGGCCCGCCTTTGATCGCGTGGAGCTGTTGTCCTGGCGGACCCTGGGCGAGGGGCTGCTACTGATCGACATGTACGAGCAGGGCGAGAACGTGCACAGCGAGCCGGCTTCTCGCCCCAAGCCCGGCAGCGCTTGGCAGCGTGCACTGGCCTGGTTGCGCCGCAGAAGAAAATAAACTGGCAAATGACGCACCGGCGCTGTGATACATTCGCGCCCATGCATTTGCGCAGCGCTTTCTACTTTTGGTTTTGGTTCTCGGTCCCTGGCGGATGAGAGGCAAGCGCGCAAGCACCTGAACACTTCCCACCCAACCGCCGACGCTGCAAAGCCCGGCGGTTTTTTGTTTTTCCGATCTCCTCTTTTTTACATTTTTCGAAAGAGTTCCATGACTGCAGCAGCACACCCTTCCAGCGATGCCTGGTACCGAAGCGTCGAGAAAACCAGCGAGACCGACGACGAACGCATCAAGGAAATCACCGTGTTGCCACCCCCAGAGCATCTGATCCGCTTCTTCCCGATTCGCGGAACCAAGGCCGAGAGCCTGATCAAGCGCACGCGGCGCAGCATCCACGACATCATGGCCGGCAAGGACGATCGCCTGCTGGTGGTCATCGGTCCGTGCTCCATCCACAACCCGGAAGCGGCGCTGGACTATGCCCGCAAGCTGCAGACGGCGCGCGAAAGGTACAAGGAAACACTGGAAATCGTGATGCGCGTGTACTTTGAAAAACCGCGCACCACGGTGGGCTGGAAAGGCCTCATCAACGATCCCTACCTGGACGAGAGCTACCGCATCGACGAAGGCCTGCGCATCGCGCGCCAGCTGCTGATCGACATCAACCGCCTGGGCGTGCCGGCGGGCAGCGAGTTCCTTGACGTGATCTCGCCCCAGTACATCGGCGACCTGATCAGTTGGGGAGCCATCGGCGCGCGCACCACCGAGAGCCAGGTGCACCGCGAACTGGCGTCGGGCTTGTCGGCCCCCATCGGCTTCAAGAACGGGACCGACGGCAACATCCGCATCGCCACCGACGCCATTCAGTCGGCCAGCCGTGGCCACCACTTTTTGTCGGTGCACAAGAACGGCCAGGTGGCCATTGTCGACACCAAGGGCAACAAGGATTGCCACGTGATCCTGCGCGGCGGCAAAACGCCCAACTACGACGCCGCCAGCGTGGCCGCTGCGTGCAAGGATCTCGAAGCCGCCAAGCTGCCTGCCACGCTGATGGTCGACTGCAGCCACGCCAACAGCAGCAAGCAGCACGAACGCCAGCAGGATGTGGCGCGCGACATTGCCGGGCAAGTGGCCGCGGGTTCGCGCAGCGTCTTCGGCCTGATGATCGAGAGCCATTTGGTAGCGGGCGCCCAGAAGTTCACGCCAGGCAAGGACCAGCCTACGGCACTTACCTATGGCCAGAGCATTACCGATGCCTGCCTGGGCTGGGACGCGTCACTTGCCACGTTGGAGGAACTCTCGGCTGCAGTGTCCACCCGGCGCAAGGGGGCGGTGTAAGCTTGTTTGTGTGGGACCGGGCCAGCGCCCGGCCGGTTTGTTTCAAAAAGAAAGGCACGCCATGCACAGCGAAGTGTCGGTCACCGTCGACCGCAATCAGGAATTCCGTTTCGACCTCGAAGGCCACGAGCCCATGCCATCGGATGTGGCGCGTCGCTGGCTCGACGATGAATTCATGCGCCTCGAATGCGAGCCCCTGCGCGCCAGCGGCAAGGTGCTGCTGGCCGACAAGGTGCTGACCGTGGCGCGCGCAGCCGGCCCCGTCTTGCTGGCCGACCCCGACTGGTTTCAGAAGTTTGCGCGTGCCACCCACGGCGCCCTGGCGAAGGCCATCGTGCGCATCGACCTGCCTTCGATGGCCATTAGTTATTAGAAAAAATGGCCTCTAGCGCTTACTGGGTAAGCGCTGATAGCTACTTAAACTGTAGCAACCGGATGTGCCAATGCCTCCAGCAGGCGCGCGTGCACGCCGCCGAAGGCCCCGTTGCTCATGCACACGATGTGGTCACCGGGCCTCGCGGCCTGGGTGATCTGTTGCACCAGTTGCTCCAGCGTGGCGGCAGTGCGAGCGCGCCCTTGCGGACCGATCCCCATGGGGGCCAGTGCGGCGTCGGCATCCCAGTCCAGCCCAGCGGTGTGGCAAAACGCCAGGTCGGCGCTCTCCAGCGCCCAGGGCAACTGCGCCTTCATGGTGCCCAGCTTCATGGTGTTGCTGCGTGGCTCGAACGCCGCCAGGATGCGCGCTTGCGCCCCCAGGCTGCGGCGCAGGCCGTCGAGAGTGGTGCGGATGGCGGTGGGGTGGTGGGCAAAGTCGTCGTAGACCGAAATGCCGCGCACGGTGCCGCGCAGTTCCATGCGCCGGCGCACGTTTTGGAACGTCTGCAGCGCCTGTGCCGCAGCTGCCGGCGCCACGCCCACATGCGCCGCTGCAGCGATGGCCGCCAGGGCGTTGAGCTGGTTGTGCGTGCCGGTCAGCGCCCACTCCAGCCGCGCGACGCGCTGGCCGCGCAGCAAAATGTCGAAGGCGCCTGGCTCGCCACTTGCGCTCCAGTCGCTGACCGCACTGCCAAAACTGGTGACCGGGCTCCAGCAACCCGTGTGCAGCACACGCGCCAGGCTCTCTTCCAGGCCGTTCACCACCACGCAGCCGGACGCCGGAACGGTGCGCACCAGGTGGTGGAATTGGCGCTCAATGGCGGCCAAATCGTCAAAGATGTCGGCGTGATCGAACTCCAGGTTGTTGAGCACGGCGGTGCGCGGCCGGTAGTGCACAAACTTGCTGCGCTTGTCGAAAAACGCTGTGTCGTACTCGTCGGCCTCGATGACAAAGAGCGGTGCACCACCTTGCGAACCCCCCTGCGTTCCCGGCCGCTCGCCCGCCCCCAGGCGCGCCGAAAGACCGAAGTTGAGCGGCACGCCCCCCACCAGAAAGCCCGGCGCCAGGCCGCTGCACTCGAGAATCCAGGCCAGCATCGAGGTCGTTGTCGTCTTGCCGTGCGTGCCCGCCACCGCCAGCACGTGGCGGCCGACCAGAATGTGCTCGCTCAGCCACTGGGGACCGCTGGTGTAGCGTGCTCCGGCGTCCAGAATGGCTTCCATCAGCGGAAACTTGGGGCTGCCGTCTGGCAATCGGGCGCGACTGACCACGTTGCCGACTACGAACACATCGGGTGCGAGCGCCATCTGGTCGGCGCCAAAACCTTCGATCAGATCGATACCGAGCGCGCGCAATTGTTCGCTCATGGGCGGATAGACGCCCGCGTCGCAGCCCGTTACGCGGTGGCCGGCCTCGCGCGCGAGCGCGGCCAGGCCACCCATGAAGGTGCCGCAGATGCCGAGAATGTGAATGTGCATGGCCGCGATTTTAGTGGTTGGTGCGGGGGTGCGGACAGAAAAAAGTTGAATGAAATTGGCTTCCAGCGCTTATGCAGTAAGCGCCTCCAGCTATTTTTTTGATAGTTTTTTGGTTGCCGGGGACCGCGCAGCAGAGGCGCGTGGGGGGGGCGAAAAACCGCCTCCTGCGTGCGGTCTGCATGGCGGGCGACAATGCGGGCATGCACGCCGCCGAACCGTCCCTCTCGCTTGAGATTGCCCGCACCGCTGCCCGGCTGGTGGTGGAGGATGGCCTTGAGCTGGGCCGCGCCAAGCGCCGCGCACTGCAGCAGCTCGGTGCCTCGGTGGGCACCCCGCTGCCTGACAACAAGCGGGTGGAAGAAGCCATTCGCGAGCACATCGCCCTGTTCTGCGCGGACACCCAGCCCGGAGAATTGCGTGCATTGCGCACCTTGGCGCTGGAATGGATGGAGCGCATGCAGGATTTCCGTCCGCACCTGGGAGGTGCTGTGTGGCAGGGAACGGCCACCCGCCATTCCGATATTTGCCTGCAATTGTTCTGCGATGACCCAAAATCCGCGGAAATCGCGCTGATTGACCAGGGCGTGAGCTATCGCTTCGCCACGGTGCGCGGGCTGCATGGGCAGCCGGTGGAGGCGCTCACCATCGCTCTGCACAGTGCCGAGTGGGGCGAATGCGTCGGTCTGCACCTGCTCATTTACGATCATGACGACCTGCGCGGCGCGCTGCGCGCAGGCAGCGACGGCCGTGCGCCCCGGGGCGGCACGCAGGCTGTGCGCAAACTTCTGCTGGAGCCACCGACGTGACCGAACCTGTTCTTCTCTCCGCCGAAACGCAAGGCGTGCCCCACGCAAGCCGCCGCCGCCTGCTCTATGGTGGCGTGGCCGCCGCCGCTGCGGCAACGGGGGCTGCGTGGGCCTGGTGGCGCTTGCAGCCCCATGCCGATGGTGCGGCGCCGGCAGGCGATGCGGCGTTTTTTGAGCAAAGCTTTGAGACCCCCGAAGGCGCGCCGCTGCTGGCAGCGGCCTTTCGCGGCAAGCCGCTGCTGCTCAATTTTTGGGCCACCTGGTGTCCGCCCTGCATCGCCGAGCTGCCTTTGCTCAACGGTTTCTATGGCGAGCAACGGGCGCAGGGCTGGCAGGTTCTCGGTCTGGCGGTGGATCAGCCCTCTGCGGTGCGCAAGTTCCTCGCGCGCAGTCCGGTGGACTTCCCCGTTGGTATGGCGGGGCTGACTGGCACTGAGCTCTCGCGTTCGCTGGGCAACCTGGCCGGCGGGCTGCCATTCAGCGTGGTTTTTGCTGCCGACGGCCAGGTGGTGGATCGTAAAATGGGGCAGATCAAGCCACAGGACCTGCAGGATTGGACAGCGAAAGCTCGCTGATCGCACCCACCGGCGGCAGGGTTCTCAGGCTGAGAGTTGACAGGGTTTACGCGGAAAAACGCTAATTTGCGTGTAATAGTTCGAAATTAGAGTAAATTCGCGCCCTGTTCTGAATCCGCTGCGGGAGCTTCCATGGATCTTCGAAAACTCAAAACCCTGATCGACCTCGTCTCCGAATCCAACGTGTCGGAGCTTGAGATCACCGAGGCCGAAGGCAAGGTGCGCATCGTCAAGAGCGGTGGCAACGTGGTTCAGCAGATGGTCCCGGCCACTGCGCCCGCCACTGCTGCACAGCCCGCTGCGGCGGCTCCGGTGCCCGGGCTGCCGGCCCCTGTCCCTGCCGAGCCCGCTGGCCATACGGTGAAGTCGCCGATGGTGGGAACCTTCTACCGCGCCTCCAGCCCCGGAGCCAAAGCATTTGTCGAAGTGGGAAGCGTGGTCAAGGAAGGCGAGACGATCTGCATTATTGAGGCGATGAAGATCCTCAACGAGATCGAATCGGACAAGTCGGGTACGGTGACCCGCATCCTCGGAGAAAACGGCCAGGCCGTCGAATATGGCCAACCGCTCTTTATCATTGAGTAAGGTGCCCATGAGCACGAACACAAAGGCCCTGCGCCGAAAGGGGCCCCATGTTTAAAAAAATACTGGTCGCCAATCGCGGCGAAATCGCCCTCCGTATCCAGCGTGCCTGCCATGAACTGGGTGTCAAGGCAGTGATGGTGTATTCCGAGGCCGATCGCGACGCCAAATACATCAAGCTGGCCGAAGAAGCCGTGTGCATCGGGCCGGCCCCTTCGCCGCTGTCTTACCTCAATATGCCTGCCATCATCTCGGCAGCCGAAGTGACAGACGCAGAAGCCATCCATCCTGGCTATGGTTTTTTGAGCGAGAACGCCGACTTTGCCGAGCGTGTGGAGAAAAGCGGCTTCCAATTCATCGGCCCGACGCCGGAGTCGATCCGGACCATGGGCGACAAGGTGTCGGCCAAGCAGGCCATGATCAAGGCGGGCGTGCCATGTGTGCCGGGCTCGGAAGGGGAACTGCCGGAAGACCCGGTGCAGATTCGCCGCATTGCCAAAAGCGTGGGCTACCCCGTCATCATCAAGGCGGCGGGCGGCGGCGGTGGGCGCGGCATGCGGGTGGTGCATACCGAAGCGGCACTGATCAACGCGGTGCAGTTGACCAAGGCGGAGGCTGGGGCGGCCTTCGGCAATCCGGCGGTGTACATGGAGAAATTCCTCCAGAACCCGCGCCATATTGAAATTCAGGTGCTGGCCGACAAGCACCGCAATGCGGTGTACTTGGGTGAACGCGACTGCTCCATGCAGCGGCGCCACCAAAAAGTGATCGAAGAGGCGCCCGCGCCTGGCATTGCGCGCAAGCTGATCGAAAAAATTGGCGAGCGTTGCGTGGCAGCCTGCAAAAAAATCGGCTACCGCGGCGCTGGTACGTTCGAGTTTCTGTACGAGAACGGCGAGTTCTATTTCATCGAGATGAACACCCGCGTGCAGGTGGAGCACCCGGTGACCGAATGGATTACCGGCGTCGACATCGTACGCACCCAGATCATGGTGGCTGCTGGAGAGAAGCTGCCGTTCACGCAGCGCCAGATTCAAATTCGCGGCCATGCGATCGAATGCCGCATCAACGCCGAAGATCCGTACAAGTTCATTCCGTCACCGGGACGTATCACCACCTGGCATGCGCCAGGCGGGCCGGGGGTACGGGTTGATTCGCATGTCTATACCAACTACTACGTGCCGCCCAACTACGACTCGATGATCGGCAAGATCATCGTGCATGGCGACACGCGCGAACAGGCGCTGGCGCGCATGCGCACGGCTTTGTCCGAGACGGTGATCGAGGGCATCAACACCAATGTGCCGCTGCACCGCGAACTGATGGTGGACGCCAACTTTGTCACCGGCGGCACCAACATCCACTACCTTGAAGAATGGCTCTCGCAGCGCAAGCGCTGACGCATGCCCGCGAGCACCATGAGCATGCATGAACTGAGTTTGGCCTGTCCGCAAGAGCAGGTGGAGCTGTTGAGCGACGCGCTCGAAGCCCTTGATGCCCTGAGCGTTTCTGTCGAGGACGCCGATGCGCATACCGATGCCGAACAAGCGCTGTTTGGCGAGCCGGGCATGCCAGCGCCGCGCAGCGCCTGGCAGCGCAGCCGTGTGCAGGCTCTTTTTGCCACGCAGGCGCTAGCCCGCGACGCCTTGGAATTGCTGCGCGCGCAGGAATTTTTCTCGCACTGCGAAGTAGTGGGCCTGGCGCCGCTGGCCGACCAGGACTGGGTGCGGCTGACGCAGTCGCAGTTTGCGCCCGTGTCGATTACCCCCGCGTTCTGGATCGTTCCGACCTGGCACGAGCCGCCGGCCGAAGCCCTGCAAGTGATTCGGCTGGACCCTGGGCTCGCCTTTGGTACGGGAACGCACCCGACCACCCGGATGTGCCTGCGCTGGATCGCTGCCCATGCCAGTGAAATGGGGCCAGCACGGGTGCTGGACTATGGCTGTGGCTCCGGCATTCTGGCCATTGGTGCCGCAAAGTTCGGCGCGCGCGACATCGACGCGGTGGACATTGACCCGGCTGCAGTCGAGTCGACACGCTACAACGCCGATGCCAACGGCATGCAACTGCGAACGGGCCTTCCCGACGGCGCATCAGGCGTTTACAACGTGGTGCTGGCGAATATTCTGGCCACACCGCTTCGTGTGCTTGCGCCACTGCTCTGCGCGCATGTGGCCGATGCGGGGCACCTGGTACTGGCGGGCATCCTGGATCGCCAAGTGGCCGAGTTGCAGGAGGCGTACGCGCCTTGGCTGGCGCTGTCGGTGGCCGATAGCGAGGACGGCTGGGTTCTGATGACGGCCCGGCGGGGTTGACGCCGCTTTCCGCAGCGGTTTCTACAATCGAAAGTCGATGAGCCAGACCACCTGCTGTCCTGCCTGCCACACGCGCTTCAAGGTGGTTGCAGACCAACTTCGTATCTCCGATGGATGGGTGCGCTGCGGACATTGCAAACAGGTGTTTGATGCGTCGGTCTCACTGGAACCGGCAGCACCCGAGCCCATGCTGCCGGAGATCCGGCTGGACCAGTTGCGGGGGCCGGTGGAACGCGCCGTGGGGCCGTCGTCCGAGCCGCGCGCATGGGGCAGCAATGGCGGCGCTGGCGGTGCCTCCTCGCGCGATGCCGCCCGGCCGTCGGTGTTGAGTCCGGAGCAGGAGGAGTCCGAAGACCTTGACGACGGTTTTGCGCCGACGCAAATCGGTGTCTTCGATGCGGAGCCTGAGGTGCAAAGCCCTGGGGTTCCTGAGCATGTTCCGGCGTTTTTGAAGACGTTCTCCTCGCGCGAACCGGATGTCCTTCGGCCACCGGCGACACGGCAGCCTGGCGACGGGAGCCGTTTTGGCTTCCAAGCGGAAGTGACTGGAGCGGCTGAGAAGGACAAACCGCTGGCCGAATCTGCATCGCACGGCGCTTTGGACGAACGCATCGATCCCACTTGGCGAGATCCGTGGCGGACTGCGGACCGGCACCCCGATGGGCCTACCGCGGCGGCCACAGAAGCTCCGCAAGGCGGCTATGAGCTCCCTGGCGCGCAGATTGACGACACCGACAGCGATTGGCCTGCGCTTTTTGACGAATTGCCGCCAGCGCAAGTCGCGGTGTCGACAAAGGCTGCACGCTGGGACCATGGAGACGCGCCCGAACCCGATCTGGCCCACTTCATCGCTGAAGTGGCCGAGTGGTCTACAGAGCAGACTGCAAGGGCTGTGCCAGCCCCCGCCGACGCGGCGGCGTTGCCCATCGCACTGCCGCCGTCTGTACCCACATCAGCCCCTGCGCCCCCTGCAGCCGCTGCGGCTGATGAAGCAGTTGCAACATCCAGCGAGCCTGAAGCGCCCCCAGACTCCGACGAGCCTGACGACTGGACCTTGGTGCAGGACGGTTTGCTACGCGAACCCTTGTCAGTATCCGCAGCAGTGCCGAACCCATTCAGAGAGCAGCTGGACGGACGCGACGCAAGGCCAGTGACCGAGCCGCAAGCGCTTGATGAGTCGGATCTGGAGCTGTCTTTCGTGCGCCACGCGCGCCGCCGCGCCTTTTGGTCTGGCGCAGGGGTGCGAGCCGGCTTGTTCGTGACCGTGCTCGTGCTCTTGTTGGGCCTGGCCGCACAGATTGGTTTGCATGAGCGCGCCCGCCTTGCCGCCCTGTGGCCCCAAAGCCGTGCATTTTTGACCGTTGCCTGTGGGTATTTGCAGTGCACCGTGGGCCCCTACCGGGATATGGGCGCTGTGGTGGTGGATGGCTCGTCATTCAACCGTGTGCAGGGCGAGCGCTACCAGTTCGCTCTGACACTGCGCAACCGCGCTGCATTGCCTGTGGAAGCTCCCGCCATCGAGCTGACCCTGACCGACACCGAAGACCAGCCCGTGCTGCGCCGGATCCTGATGCCGGCCGAGCTCACCGTCCCCAACCCGCTGCGGCCTGGCGCCGAATGGAGTGCTGTCATTCCCATGAGCATTCCGAACAGTGGACCGCGCATTGCCGGCTACCGGGTGCTGGCTTTTTATCCCTGATGGAGCTGCGGCTCCGAACGATTGATTTTCATGGCAGTACTGATTTGCGGCTCTCTGGCTTTTGACACCATCATGACCTTTGAAGGGCGTTTTGCCGATCAAATTCTTGCCGAGCAGTTGCATATCCTGAACGTCTCGTTTCTGGTGCCCTCCCTGCGCCGTGATTTTGGTGGCTGCGCCGGGAACATCGCCTACAGCCTGAACCTGCTGGGCGGCAAGGCGCTGCCGATGGCGACCTTGGGCAGCGACGGGGCGGACTATTTGCAGCGGCTCGAAGCCCTTGGAATTGGCACGCGATTTGTGCGGCGGGTAGACGACGCGTACACAGCCCAGGCCATGATCATGACGGACATGGACAACAACCAGATTACGGCATTCCATCCAGGCGCCATGATGCAGGCCCACGGCAACCCGATTGATCAGGACTCCGCCCATGGCATCCGCCTGGGCATCATCGCGCCGGATGGGCGCCAAGCCATGCTGGAACACGCGGCCCAGTTTCATGCAGCGGAGATCCCTTTCGTGTTCGATCCCGGCCAAGGCCTTCCGATGTTCTCCGGGGAAGAGCTCACGCATTTTGTCGACCTTGCAACTTGGGTCACTGTCAACGACTACGAAGGGAAAATGCTGTGTGACCGTACCGGTCTGGGTTTGGCCGAGCTGTCCGAGCGCGTGCAAGGCTTGGTGGTTACCTTGGGTTCCGCGGGCTGCGAGGTGTGGGAGGCCGGCTCGAAAACTGCTGTCGCGCCTGTGCAAGCCTCGCAGGTGGTTGACCCGACGGGCTGTGGCGATGCCTGGCGCGGCGCGCTGCTTTTCGGCCTGGAACAGGGCTGGTCGTTGCCGCGATGTGCGGAACTTGGCAACCGACTGGGCGCACTGAAGATCGCAAGCCGCGGTCCGCAAAACTACCAGCTGGACTTCGTTCTGTAACAAGCGGGCAGCAGCGGCCTTCGCCCTCGGCCTGCAAGGCAAGCCAGGGCCGAGCCGCAGCTTCCCCAAAAAAAACCGGCGCCAGGCGCCGGTGGACAAGATCGTGCTCTGTCTTAGGGTTTGGTGCCCGTGGGAAAAGGCCAAGCCGCTTGCGGGTTGATTTTTGTCTGTGGAGCGGCCTCGGGAGCTTTGCTGGCCGCTGGCTTCTTCACTGGGGCAGATTTCGCGGCGGGCGCGGCCTTTTTGGCTGGCGCGCTCGTCTTCGCTGGCACCGCGTTTTTTGCGGGTGCGCTTGCCTTTTTGGCCGGCGCAGCGGCCTTCTTCGCAGGAGCTGCCTTCTTCGCAGGAGCCGCCTTCTTTGCAGGAGCCGCCTTCTTCGCAGGCGCTGCCTTCTTCGCAGGCGCTGCCTTCTTC
>JBATPF010000228.1:0-1794 GCA_049291355.1 Giesbergeria sp. | reverse complement strand
GGGTGGCGGGGAACGACCAGCCATTGCACGGCATGGGGCGCTTGATTTGCTTCTTTATTGATAGCTGGAAGCGCTTGTCCCACCTGCGCTAGAGCCCTGTTTTTTATGAAATTTTGTAGCCACAGCGCCTCTTCGCCTTCGCGGCTGCTGGCCAGCAGCAGCACTGGCCGTGGACAGGCCGCGCGCCATTCGCGCCCCTGGGCAAGCTGGGCGGCGTCGGGCTCGGCGTCGAACTTGAGGTTGCCCAGCACGCCCTGCACGGGCGCGCCCAATTGGCGCAGGCGCCCGGCGTCGGCGTCGGTTTGGGCCCAAACGGCACTCAGGCCGCCATAGGCCGGGCGTGAAAGGCTGGCAAAGCGCAAAGCTGCCGCCAGCGACTTTTCGCTGAAGCGCGCGTTCGCCAGCACCAGCGGCACGCCGCGCGCTTGGCAGCCTGCGACGAGGTTGGGCCAGACCTCGGTTTCCATCAGGATGCCCACGGCAGGGTGAAATTTCCGCAGAAAGCGCTCGACCGCGCCGCGTGTGTCCCAAGGTTGCCAGACCTGCACGTCGCCGGGCTGCAGCAGGCGCTCGCCCTCGGCGCGGCCAGTGGCGGTGCCGTGGGTGAGCAGCAAGCGCATTTCGGGCCACTGTGCCCGCAGCTCGGCCAGCAAGATGCCGGCCGCGCGGGTCTCACCCAGCGAAACAGCGTGGATCCACAGAAAGCTGCCCTGCCCGCTGGTGCTGCTGTGCATCATCAGGCTGTCGAGGGGGCGGGCGTAGTGGCCAAAGCGCTCGGCCACCGCCGTGGCATAGCCCTTCTCAGCGCGGGCGCGGCGGCGCAGTTTGCGGCGCACCAGCGGCTGGGCCAGCCAGACCAGGAGGGAATACAGCCAGAGGGCCGCGCTTGCCATGATCGGGTGCGCCGCGTGTCAGTGTGCTGCCGACTGCAACTGCGCGCCGGGCTTGGCGCGGCGCAGCAGGGCCAGCATGTCGGCTTCGATGCGTGCGAGCGCCTCGGGCGTCTGCCCTTCGAAACGCAGCACCAGCACCGGCGTGGTGTTGCTGGCGCGGATCAGTCCAAAACCGTCGGGCCAGTCCACACGCAGGCCGTCGATGGTGTTCACCACGGCAGGCGCCTCAAAAGCACTGGCGGAAAGCTCTTGCAGTGCGGCGGTCACGCGGTGCGGCTCGCCCTCCTCGCAGGCCACGTTCAGTTCGGGCGTGGAGCAGCTGGTGGGCAGGGCTTCGAGCACGGCGCCGGCATCCGGGCTGCGGCTCAAGATTTCAAGCAAACGGCAGCCGGCGTAGGTGCCGTCGTCAAAGCCGTACCAGCGCTCTTTGAAGAAGATATGCCCGCTCATCTCGCCGCCCAGCGGCGAATCCAGTTCCTTCATGCGCGCCTTGATGAGCGAGTGGCCGGTCTTGTACATCACCGGGACGCCGCCCGCCGCTTCAATGGCAGGCGCCAGACGCTGGGTGCATTTCACGTCGAACAGGATGGGGGCGCCGGGGACGCGGGACAGCACGTCCGCTGCAAACAGCATCATTTGCCGGTCGGGGTAAATGTTGGCACCACTCCGCGTCACGATGCCCAGTCGGTCGCCGTCGCCGTCAAAGGCCAGGCCCAGCTCGGCATCTCCCGCTTGCAGCGCGGCAATCAGGTCGCGCAGATTCTCGGGCTTGCTCGGGTCGGGGTGGTGGTTGGGGAAGTTGCCGTCCACCTCGGAAAACAGCTCGGTCACTTCGCAGCCCAGT
Organism: Giesbergeria sp.; assembly: GCA_049291355.1. Classification (GTDB taxonomy): domain Bacteria; phylum Pseudomonadota; class Gammaproteobacteria; order Burkholderiales; family Burkholderiaceae_C; genus Simplicispira. The sequence continues at coordinate 57 of JBATPF010000228.1, read as the reverse complement.
GCGCGGAAGATGGCCGGGGCCGTAGCGCCGGAAATGCCGTTGCCGCTGTCGATGACG
>JBATPF010000227.1:0-3979 GCA_049291355.1 Giesbergeria sp. | reverse complement strand
CCCTGGGCCAGCGCGGCGGCACTGGCCGTCAGGGCCAGCACCAGCAAGGTGTAGGGGCGGGCAGCAGCGTGGTGGGTGATTGCAGACATGGTCATGGACAGGCGCGAGAAAAAAACAAGGCGGATTGCGATGGGAATGCCTCGATTGTTGGCCGCGCGTGGTGGGCGGCCTGTGGGAATGCGCCGCATGCACCGCTATGTCATGGCGCATGCGCGCACACGCAAGGCAGAAAAGTTAAGCATTTTTGGCCTCTAGCGCTTATGCAGTAAGCGCTAGCAGCTATTGTTTTGATAGTTTTGACTGTAGCGCAGATGCAACAAATTCTCAGTTGGTGGCCCCATGCGCTGCCGCCACCTTGCGCGCAAATTCCTCGCGCAGGGCCTTGAGCTTCTCGCGCGGGTCTTCACGCGCCGTCGTCGCAGAGAGCGCCATTTCGGCAATAAAGCGGCTGGGCTGTGCGGTCACCATCTCGCGGCCCTTCTTGCGCTTTTTGGTCCAGCTGACGGCCAGCGTGCGCTGGGCGCGGGTGATGCCCACGTACATCAATCGGCGCTCTTCCTGCAGGCGGGCGGTGGTCTCGTCGCTCACCTTTAGCTGCCGACCGCCATCGTCGTCGAGCTTGAAGGGCAGCATGCCCTCGGTGACGCCGGCCAGCATCACATGCGGCCACTCCAGCCCCTTGGAGGCGTGCAGGGTCGAGAGCGTGACCACGTCCTGGTCTTTCTCGCGGTCTGAGAGGGTCGAGAGCAGGGCAATGGTTTGCGCCACTTCCAACAGGCTCTTGGATTCGCTCGTCACCACGCTGCCCGCCGTGTCATCCACCTGACCTCCGGCGCGCTGGGCCATCCAGTCGCAAAACTCCAGCACATTGGTCCAGCGGGCAGCAGCGACCTTCTCGCTGTCTTCACCGTCGTAGAGGTGCTTTTCGTAGTCGATTTCCTTGAGCCAGTCGGCCAGGAAGCCGCGCGCGTTCTCGGCCCCCAGCGTCTGTCGTGCCCGGTATTCCAGGTCGTTCACATAGCGGCCGAACTCGTGCAGGCCATCGAGCGCGCGGCGCGGCAGGGCGGCGGGCAGCATGGGCGAGAACAGGGCGGCAAACAGGCTCAGCTTGTGCTGGGTGGCGAACGCGCCCAAAGCCCCGAGCGTGGTGTGGCCGATGCCGCGCTTGGGGCTGGTAATGGCGCGCAGAAACGCTGGGTCGTCGTCCTGGTTGATCCACAAGCGGAACCAGGCACAGAGGTCGCGGATTTCGGCGCGGTCGAAGAAACTGGTGCCACCCGACACTTTGTACGGAATGCTGGCGCGCCGCAGGGCCTTCTCGAACGGTTTGGCCTGGTGGTTGGCGCGGTACAGGATGGCAAAGCTCTTCCACTCGGGCGGCGGGTTGGCGGCGGCGCGCAGGCTCTGGATGCGGGCCACGGCGCGCTCGGCCTCGTGCTCCTCACTGTCGGCATCCACCACGCGCACCGGCTCGCCCTCGCCGAGTTCAGAAAACAGCGTTTTCGGATACAGCTTGGGGTTGGGGCCGATGACATTGTTGGCCGCGCGCAGGATGGCTGAGGTGGAGCGGTAGTTTTGCTCCAGCTTCACCACCTGCAGGGTCGGGTAGTCGAGCGGCAGGCGTTTGAGGTTGTCCAGCGTCGCGCCGCGCCAGCCGTAGATGCTCTGGTCGTCGTCGCCCACGGCGGTCATGTGGCCACGCTCGCCGATCAGCAGTTTGAGCAATTCGTACTGCGTGGCGTTGGTGTCCTGGTACTCGTCCACCAGAACGTGCTCCAGCTGGCGCTGCCATTTGGCGCGTACCTCGGGGAAGTCGCGCAGCAGCTTCAGCGGCAGGCCAATCAGGTCGTCAAAGTCCACGCTTTGGTACGCGGTGAGGCGTTCTTCATAGCGCTGCATCAGCAGGGCCATGCTGCGCTCGTGGTCGTCCTTGGCCTGCGCCAGCGCCTGCGCGCCACTCAATCCCATGTTCTTCCACAGGCTGATGGTCCATTGCCACTGGCGCGCGGTGGCCGAATCGGTCGTGCCGCCGGCAGCGTCTTTCAGGATGCTGGTGACGTCGTCGCTGTCGAGAATGCTGAACTGGGGTTTGAGACCCAGGAGCTTGCCGTCCTCCCGCATCAGGCGCACGCCCAGCGAGTGGAATGTGCAGATCAGCACGTCCTTGGCTTGGCGCCCGATGAGGCCCTTGGCGCGCTCGCGCATCTCCGCCGCCGCCTTGTTGGTGAAGGTGATGGCGGCAATCGCCTTGGGCGCCATGCCGCCCTCAATCAGGTGCGCAATCTTGTGCGTGATGACCCGCGTCTTGCCCGAGCCGGCGCCGGCCAGCACCAGGCAGGGGCCGCCGGTGAAATGCACGGCGCGCAGTTGGGCGAGGTTGAGGCCGGAGGACATGGGGGAAGTGGGAGTGCGGCGCAGCGCTTGCAAGCGCCGCCACGGGGCAGGAGAGGCGTGGATGATAGCGATGCGCGGCAAGTCCAGCTCCCAGCCCCGACAATACCGCCCGTGCTAGACGTCCTGCTCATCACCTTTCCCTTCTTTGCCCTGGTGCTCTGCGGCTACCTGGCGGCGCGCGGCGGCGTATTGCCGCAGCCGGCGATTCCGGGGCTCAACGCCTTTGTGCTGTTCTTTGCGCTGCCCTGTCTGCTGTACCGCTTTGGCGCCCAGACGCCGATTGCCCAGTTGCTGGACCCGGCCGTGGCGGGCGTGTACACGCTGTGCGCGGTGCTGATGGTGGGCGGCTCGGTGCTGGCCACGCGCGGCCCGCGCACCAACTGGAACGACGCGGCCTTTGGCGCGCTGGTGGCGGCGTTTCCCAACACCGGCTTCATGGGCGTACCGCTGCTGGTCGCCCTGTTGGGCGCGGCGGCGGCGGGGCCGGCCATCGTCACCATCATGATCGACATGGTGCTGACCACCTCGCTGTGCATTGCGCTCTCGCAGCTCGACGGCGCCGGCACGCATGGCATGGCGGTGGCGCTGAAGAAGGCCTTGCGCGGCATGCTGACCAACCCCATGCCCTGGTCGATCGCTCTGGGCGCAGTCGCCTCGGCTGCGGCGTGGAAGCTGCCCGGCCCGGTGGACAAGACCATTGCCATGCTGGCCGACGCCGCCTCACCGGTGGCGCTGTTCACCATTGGCGCGGTGCTGGCGCGCTCGCAGATGAACCAGCACGAGCGTGTGCTGGTGCGCGACTACGTGCCGCTGGCGCTGGCCAAGCTGTTCGTGCATCCGCTGCTGGTGTGGTTGGCGGGGCGCGCCGCCATCGCCCTGGGCGTGCCGCTCGACCCCTTCGCCTTTACCGTGCTGGTGCTGCTGGCGGCGCTGCCCAGCGCGAGCAATGTGTCGCTGCTGGCCGAGCGCTTTGGCGCGCACAACGGGCGCATTGCCCGCATCATTCTGGTGTCCACGGCGCTGGCGTTCCTGAGCTTTTCAGGGGCGGTGGCACTGCTCACTTGACTGCTATTACAGCGATAGCTGTCAGCGCAATATAGATAAGCGCTAGAGCCATTTTTTACTGATATTTTTACGTTCTGCATTGCCACCATGACCCAGCCCCAAGAACTCCCCGCGCTGCCTGACCGCCTCAGCGTCGATCCGCGCAGCGCCCACCATGTTGCCGAGGTGTTCCAGCACGATATCGGCATCCGCCTCAATGGCAAGGAGCGCTTTGACGTCGATGAATACTGCGTCAGCGAAGGATGGGTGAAGGTGCCGGCAGGCCGGGCGCTGGACCGCAAGGGGCGGCCGCTGCTGATCACGCTCAAGGGCACGGTGGAGGCGTTTTACAAGTAGTTGGCCGCTCGCCTCAGATGGCCAGTGGGTCCACGTCCACCAGCCAGCGCACCAATCCCTTGTGGGCGGGATCGGCGCGGGTGGAGCGCAGCACGCCCTGCCAGGCCGCCAAAAAATGCTGCAAGGCTGGGCGGCTGGTGCTTTCGATCAGCATCTGCGCGCGCTCGACGCCGGCCACGCGCTG
>JBATPF010000226.1:0-5178 GCA_049291355.1 Giesbergeria sp. | reverse complement strand
GCCGCCTGGTGCCCAGCCACTGCCTGTGCGCGCTGCGCCCGCAGACGCCGACGCGTGCCGGCGTCTGCCTGCTGATGGCGGACATCGAACCGCTCAAACCCAGCAACACCGGCTGGCTGGTGGCCGACGTGGTGGCCGATACCTTTGCCTTTGGCTGGACGCGCACCGAGGTGAACCCGGCCTTGCTGGCGCTGCTGGCCGACCCGCAATGGCAACCGCTTGTGGTGTTCCCGGGCGAGTTCGTCGCGCCCGAGCGGGTGGTGCACGCGGTTGAGGTTCCTGCTGGCGAAGCCAAAGCGCTGCCGCGTCGCCCACTGTTCATCCTGCTGGACGCCACCTGGCCCGAGGCGCGCAAGATGTTCCGCAAAAGCCCCTACCTTGATGCGCTGCCCGTGCTGAGTTTGCAACCCGAGCAACTCTCGCGCTACCGCCTGCGCCGCTCCACGCGGGCTGACCATTTCTGCACCGCCGAAGTCGCCGCGCTGTGCCTGACCTTGGCGGGCGACGACAAAGCCAGCGCGGTGCTGGAGGCTTGGCTAGACGTGTTTACGCACCACTACCTGCAGGCCAAGCACCAGTTGCCAGCCGATGCCGGATGCGAGCCGCGCTTGCGCTTGCAGGCGCTGTGCTAGCAGGCGCTGTGCTAGCAGGCGCTGTGCAAGCAGGCGCTGTGCGCGGCCGATGGTGTTCAGCCGAGATAAGCGCCGGAGTACGCATCCTACGCACCGCGCCCAAACCCCCGGCTCAAATAGCGCGAGCCGCGCTCGCCAAAGCGCCAGGGTGTCTCCACCGCCTTGCTGATGCCGATGCGCGAGCCGGCCAGCACGTCCACTGGCTGCCCATCCCACAACAAGGCGAAGCTGGGCGCCTGCACGGGCCGATGGTTCCAGCCGTGGTCCACGCCCAGCGCCTGCGCCAGGCGCCCGGGGCCGGCGCAAAGCAGACGTGGGTCTTGCAGGCCGCGGCGTTCGCGCATGACCTCCAGCCCGTGCGTGGGCTCCAAGGCGCGCAGCAGCACGCCCGCGCCGTGGCCAGCCTCGCGGCAGACCAGGTTCATGCACCAGTGCAGGCCGTAGGAGCGGTAGACATACACATGCGCGGGCGGGCCAAACATGGCGGCGTTGCGCGCCGAGGGGCCGGTGAAGGTGTGCGAAGCCGGGTCTTGCTGGTCGTAGGCTTCGGTTTCGACAATGCGCCCGCCGACGCCATCGACCAGCAGCGTGACGCCAATCAGGCGCCGCGCCACCTCGGCCGAATCGGCGGTGAAATCAATGCAGGCGGGCTGCAGACCCGCAGAAGGCGCCACGACAGTGGCTTTAATGCTCATAATTTTATAGCTGTCAACGCTTGTCAATAAAGCGCTAGAGCCCATTTTTATTCATATCTTTGCCGTCTGCAGGCGCCAGCGCTTGCAGGCACACTGGCGCCATGCCTACTGCCGCTCCGCTCCGCATGCGCTCGCTGCCCACGCCCTACCGCGCCCTCGTTGTGGGCAGCAGCGGCGCCATCGGCGCGGCCATGGTGCAGCACCTGCAGGCCGACCCGCGCTGCGCGGCGGTACTGGGGCTTTCGCGCAGCAGCCAGCCGCGCATCGACTTTGACGACGAAGCCAGTGTGGCCCAAGCGGCACAGGCGCTGCACGCCCAGGGCCCGTTCCATTTGATCGTGAATGCTGCCGGCCTGCTGCACAGCGAACTCGGCCTGCCGGAAAGGCGCCTGGCGCAACTGAACTACGCCCAGCTCACGCAGACCTTTCGCGCCAACACCTTTGGCCCGGCTTTGCTGCTCGCCCACTTCACGCCGTTGTTGGCGCGCGAGCGCGCGGTGTTTGCGCTGCTGTCCGCGAAGGTGGGCAGCGTGGGCGACAACCGGCTGGGCGGTTGGTACAGCTACCGGGCCTCCAAAGCGGCGCTGAACATGCTGGTCAAAACCGCCGCCATCGAGGTGGCGCGCCAGCAGCCGGCCGCCGTGCTGGTGGCGTTGCACCCTGGCACGGTGAATTCTGCCCTGTCGGCCCCGTTTCGCGGTGCCGAGATTGGCCGCGCGCCTGCTGTGGCGGCCGCCGACATGCTGGCCGTGCTTGACGGCCTGCAGCCGCAGGACAGCGGCGGATTCTTTTCGTACACCGGCCAAGCGCTGCCTTGGTAGCGAAGTCACTATTATTTTTGTAGCTATTAACGCTTTATGGATGTGCGCCAGAGCTTGTTTTTACTTGAAGTTTCAAGCCGAGACCGCGGCTGACGTACAGTGTTCCCCCGGCGCACCCCTGCTGCGCGCCGCCCCTCCGACCGAAAGACCCCATGACGCCCGGCAAAGACCCCGCCCGCGAGAGCGAACTCAAGAAGATGGAGCTGTGCGAAGCCTGCGCCGGCATCCAGCGCAACTGGCGCCGCGCGCCCGGCCACCCCGAACTGGTGCAAGGCGGCCACCGCCGCGAGGAGCATGCCGACCACGTGGTGACCGTGACGCGCCACGTCTGCGAGCGCTGCGGCACTGCCTGGGAGTACACCAACGACAAGCGCGACCAGCGCGCCGGCTGGGCCGTGGTGGGGCGCTGAAGTCCGCAATGCGTCACACGCCCCCAGACGGGCCCATGGGCTTGGCCCGGCGGCGCTGGCTCATGCAGGCCGGGGCCGCGACTGTGCTGGTGATGACCGGCCTGCGCACTGCCGGTGCGGGCATGGGGATTTCGGGCTACACGGTGTCGCTGGCGGAATTGCTGGCCATGCTGAGCGAGCGCTTTCCGCGCCGCTTTCCGCTTGCCGGGCTCGCGACGCTGGAACTGCTGTCACCCGGGCTGGCGCTGCGGCCCGAAGCCAACCGCCTGCGCGCGCGGGTGCCCGCCGTGCTCAGCGGGCCTGCCGTGGGCATGCCCCGCGAGGGCGTGCTGGAAGTGGAATTCGGCCTGCGCTACGAACCGAAAGACCGCACGCTGCGCGCCCACGACATCGTTTTTCACAGCCTGGAAATGCAAGGGCTGGAGCCTGCCGCGGCCGCCCTGCTGCAGGCCTGGGCACCGCGGCTGGCGCGGCGCGCACTGGGGGAGGTGGTGCTGCACCGGCTGGAAGAAAAAGACCTTGCCTTGCTGGATGGTCTGGGCCTGCAGCCGGGGGCGATTGCGGTGACGGATCAGGGGCTGTCGATCGCCTTTGTGCGGCGCGGCCTGAATACTCTGAATTGATAGCTGTCAGCCCTTGCTGGATAAGCGCTGGAGGCCATTTTTCTTGGTATTTTTATCCCCCTAGGCGAAGACTCAATCCGGCACCACCGCCGTCACCTCGATCTCCACCTTGGCGCGGTCTTCGATCAGTGCCGCCACCTCCACCGCCATCATCGTGGCGTTGAAGCTGCCGATGAGTTCGCGAAACGCCTTGCCGATCTCGGGGTAGGCCGCCACGTACTCGCGCTTGTCGGTGACGTACCAGTTCATGCGCACGATGTGCTCGGGCAGGGCATCGGCTTCCTTGAGCACGGCCACCACGTTGGTCAGCGCCTGGCGCACCTGGCCGGCCAGGTCATCGGTATGGAATTCGCCTTGCGCGTCCCAGCCGATCATTCCGGCCACGAAGACCATGCGGCCACGGACCGAGACGCCGTTGGAATAGCCCTTGGGGCGCGGCCAGCCGGGGGGAAGAAGAATTTGCATGTCGAGGCTCCTCGGTTCAGGGAAGGGGGGCGAAAGCTGCAAGCGCGTCGCGCACGTCGGGCGGAAAAGCGATGGGCCGGTGCGTGTCCAGGCTGGTGGCCACCAGCACCTGGCGCGACGCCACGCGCAGTTGGCCGCCGGCCCGGCAGTCCAGTTCAAGCGTGAGCGAACTGCGGCCCAGGCGCGCGATCGACAGCCCCAGCACCACGTCATCGCCCATGCGGCTGATGGCAGAAAAGTCGCATTCGAGCCGCACGATGGGCAGGCCGACACGGCGTGGCCCAAGCAGCTCGGCATACGGCACACCCAGGCCATCGGTGAACCAGTCTTCCACCAGACCGTTGAACATCACCAGGTACTGCGGGAAAAAGACGATGCCAGCCGGATCGCAATGCGCGAAACGAACGCGCAGCGCACGCTCGAAGCGGGAGGTTTCAGAACTTGAATTCGCTTCGCTCACTTTCAAACCCCTATATAGCGCTGCCACAGCGAGGGATCAGCGCCCAACTGCTCCGAATCGCCCTGCCAGACCACCTGTCCGCGCTCGATGATGGTGTGGCGGTCGGCCAGGCGCACCAGGCGCTGCACGTATTTGTCGATGACCAGAATGGTTTGGCCCTGCGCGCGCAGCGTGGCGAGGCAGCGCCAGATTTCCTCGCGAATCAGCGGGGCCAGCCCCTCGGTGGCCTCGTCCAGCACCAGCAGGTGGGGGTTGGTCATGAGCGCGCGGCCAATCGCCAGCATCTGCTGCTCGCCACCCGAAAGCTGGTTGCCCATGTTGCGCGAGCGCTCGGCCAGGCGCGGGAACAGCGCATAGACGCGCTCCAGCGTCCAGGGCTCGCGGCTGGCGTTGCGGTTGGCGCCAAAGGCGCGCAGGTTCTCGCTGACCGACAGGTTGGGGAAAATCTGCCGCCCTTCGGGCACCACGGCCAGGCCCATGCGGGCAATGCGGTCCGGCGCCAGCGCCTCGATGCGCTCGCCCTGGAAGCGCACGCTGCCGCCACGCGCGCGCGTCAGGCCCAGCAGCGAGCGCACCGTGGTGGTCTTGCCCATGCCGTTGCGGCCCAGCAGCGTGGCGACTTCGCCCTGGGCGATGGCGAACGAGACGCCGAACAGCACCTGGCTGCTGCCGTAAGCGGTCTCCAGCGAGTCAACCTCCAGCAAGACCGTCATGCGCCCATCTCCGCTTCGTCGCCGAGGTACGCGCGCCGCACGTCGGCGTTCTCGCGAATTTCGGCCGGCGTGCCGGTTGCGATGACGCGGCCAAACACCAGCGTGGAGATGCGGTCGGCCAGGCGAAACACCGCATCCATGTCGTGCTCTACCAGCAGCATCGTCGCCTCCCCGCGCAGGCTTTGCAGCAGTGCCACCATGCGCTCGGATTCGTCCGGCCCCATGCCGGCCATGGGTTCATCGAGCAGCAGCAGTTGGGGCCGCAAGGCCAGCGCCAGGCCCACTTCAAGCTGGCGCTGCTCGCCGTGCGACAGCGCGCCCGCCAGGCGGTCCAGCTGCGGGCCCAGGCCCACGCGCTC
>JBATPF010000225.1:0-5019 GCA_049291355.1 Giesbergeria sp. | reverse complement strand
TGCCGGCACACGGCAGCAGCGCCCAGAAGCTGCAGGGCGCAGGCGCCAGCAACGGGCTCGGCGAAGACACCGGCCACAAACCGGGGGAAGAAAAGACATCGGACATGGCCGCATTCTAGAATTGCGCTTCCCGCCACGCCGGGTGGTTGCCTGCCTGGCGCCACCGGGGCGCCGATGCGGCCTTTTCGCCCGCGTGCATGCAACTCCCCAAACTCACTCCTGGCAAGCGCTTTGGCTTGCCCCGACCTCCCGGCAGCGCCGACGCCTTGCTGCTCGCGCGGCTTGCCGAACGCGAGCGCGGCCAGAACGGCGTCACCGCCATCGTTACCGCCGACGCGTCTGACGCACGCCGCCTGCTCGATGAAATTGCTTTCTTCGCACCCGACTTGCGCTGCGCCTTGTTTCCCGACTGGGAAACCCTGCCCTACGACAGCTTCTCGCCGCACCAGGACCTGATCAGCGAGCGCCTGGCGACGCTGTGGCGCATCAGCCAGCGCGACCGCGATACCGGCGCGGACGTGGTGCTGGTGCCCGCCACCACCGCTCTGTACCGGCTGGCTCCGCCATCGTTTCTGGCGGGCTACACCTTTCACTTCAAACTCGGCCAAAAGCTGGACGAAGCCAAGCTGCGCGCCCAGCTGACGCTGGCCGGCTACGCCAACGTGGGCCAGGTGGTCAGCCCCGGCGAATACGCGGTGCGCGGTGGATTGATCGACCTGTTTCCCATGGGCTCCACGGTGCCCTACCGGGTCGATCTGTTTGACGACGAGATCGACTCACTGCGCGCTTTTGACCCCGACAGCCAGCGCAGCCTCTACCCGGTGGCTGAGGTGCGCCTGCTTCCGGGGCGCGAATTTCCCATGGACGATGACGCACGGACGCGCTTTCGCAGCCGCTGGCGCGAAGTGCTGGAAGGCGACCCCACCAAGAGCCGCATCTACAAAGACATGGGCCAGGGCGTGGCCACCGCCGGCATCGAGTACTACCTGCCGCTGTTCTTTGAGCAGACCGCCACGGTGTTCGACTACCTGGGCGACAACGCCACGGTGGTATTGCATGGTGACCTTGAGCCTGCCTTTCAGCGCTTTTGGCAGGACACCCGCGAGCGCTACCGACTGGTGCAGGGCGACCCCGAGCGCCCTGCCCTGCCTCCCGAGGCGTTGTTCCTCGGCGCAGACCAGTTCTACACCGAGGCCCGCGAATATGCCCAGCTGGCCTTGCGCACCGGCGTGGAGGATGTGCAGGACAGCGCCGTCTTCCAACGCCTTCCCGATATCTCGGTGGTGCGGGGGGCTCCGGAACCCCTGGCGCGCCTCCAAGCCCATGTGGCAGCGGGTCCGCACCGGGTGCTGGTACTGGCCGAGAGCGCGGGCCGGCGCGAGAGCCTGCTCGACTTTCTTCGCGCCGGCGGCATCGACCTGCCGAGCTTTGATTCGCTCGCCGAGTTCGAGCAGGCGGGCGGCGAACCCATAGGCATTGCCACCGCAGCCCTGGCCGAAGGCTTTGCCTGGGTCGAGCAAGGCATTGATTTCGTTACCGAAACCGAGCTGTTCTCGACCCCCGCCACGGCCCGGCGCCGGCGCAAGCAAGAGCAGGTCAGCGATGTCGAGGCGCTGATCAAAGACCTCTCCGAGCTCAGCCTGGGCGATCCGGTGGTGCACAGTGCGCACGGCATTGGGCGTTACCGCGGCCTGGTGAACATGGATGTGGGCAACAAGAACCCCGACGGCACGCCGGCACTGCAGGAGTTTTTGCACCTTGAATACGCGGGCGAGGCGGTGCTTTACGTGCCCGTGAGCCAGTTGCAGCTCATCAGCCGCTACACCGGCGTCTCGGCCGACGAGGCGCCGCTGCACAAGCTGGGCAGCGGCCAGTGGGACAAGGCCAGGCGCAAAGCTGCGGAACAGGTGCGCGACAGCGCGGCCGAACTGCTCAACATCTACGCCCGCCGCGCCGCGCGAGAAGGCCATGCTTTCCGCTTCAACGCGCCAGATTACGAACAGTTCGCCAACGACTTCGGTTTTGAGGAAACGGCAGACCAGAACGCCGCCATCCACGCCGTCATTCAGGACATGATCAGTCCGCGCCCCATGGACCGGCTGGTGTGTGGCGATGTGGGTTTTGGAAAAACCGAAGTCGCCTTGCGCGCAGCCTTCATCGCCGTGACCGGCGGACGCCAAGTGGCGTTTCTGGCACCCACCACGCTGCTGGCCGAGCAGCATTTTCAGACCCTGATCGACCGTTTCAGCAAGTGGCCGGTGAAAGTGGCCGAAGTCTCTCGCTTTCGCTCTGGCAAGGAAGTGACCACGGCGCTCAAAGGCATCGCGGATGGCACGGTGGACATCGTCGTCGGCACACACAAGCTGCTGTCCGAATCCACCAAGTTCCATAACCTGGGGCTGCTCATCATTGACGAAGAGCACCGCTTTGGCGTGCGCCACAAGGAGCAGATGAAGCAGTTGCGCGCCGAGGTGGACGTGCTGACGCTCACGGCTACGCCCATTCCCCGCACGCTGGGCATGGCGCTCGAAGGCCTGCGCGATCTGTCGGTCATCGCCACGGCCCCGCAGCGGCGCCTGGCGATCAAGACCTTTGTGCGCAGCGAAGGCACAGGCGTGATTCGCGAGGCCGTACTGCGCGAGTTGAAGCGCGGCGGGCAGGTGTACTTCCTGCACAACGAGGTCGAAACCATCCAGAACCGGCGCCAGAAGCTGGAAGAAATTTTGCCCGAAGCGCGCATCGCCGTAGCCCACGGCCAGATGCCCGAACGCGAGCTGGAAAAGGTCATGCGCGACTTTGTCGCCCAGCGCTACAACCTCCTGCTGTGCTCAACCATCATCGAGACCGGTATCGACGTTCCGACGGCCAACACCATTGTCATGAGCCGCGCCGACAAGTTCGGTTTGGCGCAGCTGCACCAGTTGCGCGGGCGCGTGGGCCGCAGCCACCACCAAGCCTATGCCTACCTGATGGTGCCCGACGTGGAAAGCCTCACCAAGCAAGCGCAGCAACGACTGGACGCCATTCAGGCGATGGAAGAACTCGGCAGTGGCTTCTACCTGGCCATGCACGATCTGGAAATCCGCGGCGCGGGCGAGGTGCTGGGCGAGAACCAGAGCGGCAACATGATGGAAATCGGCTTTCAGCTCTACAACGAAATGTTGGGAGAAGCCGTGCGAAGCCTCAAGGCGGGCAAGGAACCCGATCTCCTGGCGCCCCTCAACGTGACTACCGACATCAATCTGCATGCGCCCGCGCTCCTGCCCGACGACTACTGCGGCGACGTGCACCTGCGCCTGTCGTTTTACAAAAAGCTCGCGACCGCGCGCACGCCCGATCAGATCGATGGCTTACTGGAAGAAATCGTCGACCGATTCGGAAAACTGCCGCCTCAGGCCCAGACCTTGTTCGATGTGCACCGGCTGCGCGTGCTGGCACAGCCCTATGGCGTGCTCAAGGTGGATTCGGCGCCCACGGTGACCACCATCAGTTTCCGACCCGGCGCGCCAGTGGACCCGATGCGCGTGATTGAGCTGGTGCAGAAGAACCGCCACATCAAGCTGGCGGGCAATGAAAAGCTGCGTATCGAGCGCGAGCTGCCCGACGCGCCAGCGCGCGCGCAACTGGTGCGAGACCTCTTGCGCAATCTGGGTGCTCCTATTTCGCCAAGCTGAAAAAAGCCGGCCTCTCGGGCCGGCTTTGCTACAGCGCCGTGGCTATTCGTTGGCGTTTTCAGGCGTTGACAAAGCGGTCCCGCATGGCCTTGACTTCGTCATGATTGCGCTGGGCCCCGCTCGCCTGGCGCGAGACGAGATCCCGTACCGTGGCGGGCAAAGGCTTCTTCAAGGCCTTGCGGTAGCTCGCAACGGCCGAGTCCTCACCACGCTCGCATTCCTGCAACACCGCTTTGTCGTCCATGGTGGAAAGCGCCGTCTTGACCGCTACCCAGCCCCGGTGCATCGCGCCCGCCATGGTGCCGCCGTCGGCAGGGTCGCCGCCATACTGGCGAATTGTCTGTTCCAGCTCGGCGGCAGCCGACGCACAGTCGGTTGCGCGGCGCGACAAGAGCGCTTTCACGTCGGCCGAATCGGCGTGTTCTGCCGAGGTACGAAACCCGTATTCGCCGTTGCGGCTGGTTTCCAGCAGCTCGTTGAGCACGTCCACCACATCGTCGTTGTCCAAGGTACCCGAGACGGTGCCGACCGCCTCGACGCGCTCTCGCGCAGCGCGCGCAGCGTGGCGGGCTTCGGGCCATTCCAGCGAGGATGTGCCGCGATCCGTGAGCCAGCGGTCGCGCAGGCTCGGTTCTACCGTTTCAAAAGGCCCTTCGTACAAGCCTACCGACTGCCAGCCGAGCGCATAGGCAGGATGGTAGTCGTCGTACGAGCGCTCTTGCGTGACGTAGGGCTCGTCGCGATAGGCTTCGCGCCAATAGGCTTCCTCGGCAGTAGGGTTCACGGCTTCGGCAGCGGACTTGCCCGCCAAGCCGCCTGCTACAGCACCCACCACGCCACCAATTGCAGCACCCACCGGGCCGCCAAAAGCGCCCGTGGCGACCCCGGCAGCCGCACCGCCCAAAGCAGCACCCAGGCCCGTACCTACGGGGTGGGCCCCTGGCTCGTTCGTAATGGGATCGCGGTTCGCATCGTTCCGGTCATACATATTTAGCTCCTTGGTTGAATCAATGGAGCCATTCTGGGAGCGGTACGGCCTCGCCTGGGTGCGCGCCCGGCGCACCGGCGTGTAGGACCTTTGCGCATGAAATCACGGGGACTTCAGAATCTTTGAAGACGCACACTATAGCTATACAAATAATAGCTACTAACGCTCATGAAATAAGCGCTAGATGCCATTTTCATTCAAATTTTTACTGTCCAGGCCCAATTCCTGAATCTTGCGCGTAATGGTGTTGCGCCCAATGCCCAGGCGCTGCGCGGCCTCCATGCGCCGTCCATGGGTGGCGTCCAGCGTGCCGGCGATCAGGCAGGATTCAAAGCGCTGCGAAAGTCGGTCCCAGAC
>JBATPF010000224.1:0-1632 GCA_049291355.1 Giesbergeria sp. | reverse complement strand
CCGTATGCTCGCGTTGCGACTGCACCATTGGGTAGAACATGCCACCTGCTCGTTGCCAACCAGGTTGGCGCGTTGGTGGGGGTGCAACCGCTTGGCGGTGAAGGCCTGAGCGGTACCGGCCCCAAGGCGGGTGGCCCGCACTACCTGTACCGCTTTTGCGCAGAGCAAACCATCACGGTGAACACCACGGCGGCGGGGGGAATGCGGCCTTGCTGGCGGGTGGGCATTAAGGTAAACAATCCGCCGCATCCAACCTGTCCAGCACGCCCAGTGCCTTGTCCACATCCCCCGTGGCCGCCATGGCACGGAAATGGTTCTCCGTGTCCCATGCCGCCAGCGCGTGCGCGCTGAGCTGCTCCACCAGCTTGTTCATGGACAGACCCCGGCTTTGCGCCAGCGATTTAAGCCGCTGCGCCGTGTCCTCGGGCAGCCGTATGGTCAAGGTACTCATCTCCATTCCTCCAAACATTGCGCGGGCGTCAGCACCCGCAGCTTATCCAGTCGCAACTCTCCACCGCGCAGATCCCGCAAATTGTGGGTAACGATGGCCTGCGCGCCACCGGCCAGAGCCAGCTCGATCAAGTGGTTGTCCCCCTCGTCGGGCAAGTTGGGTCGCCAACCGTAATACACCGTCACCCAGCGCCCCTGGCGCGCCAGCGCTGCTAACACGCTTTGCCGCTCCTCTGCCGTGGTGGCATCGCCCCACACCGGGCGACTCAGCAAGTCCTGGTATTCCATCCGCAGGGCATTGCCAAACAGGGGCTGCAAACTGCCACTCAGCGCACGGCGCAACACCACACGCAATGCCCCGCCGCCTGAGCGCAGGCCTGCGACGAACACATTGGTATCGATGACAACGGGAATCATATTGACAGCATAGGTGCTGAGTTGCGTTTTGGCATTGCCGCGCTGGCGCCGGGCAAACGAAGAGACACGCTCCACACCAGTCTTGAGCAACGCATCTTGCCTTTGTTCGTCGGTCGAATCCTGCCCTTTGATGCAGCAGCCTCCGAGGCCTACGCGGTACTTCGTGCCCGCGCACGAGCCCAAGGAAAGGCTATTGCGCCCACAGAGGGCTACATTGCCGCTACGGCCACGACACATGGTTTGATTGTGGCAACGCGCGACACTGGCCCGTTTGAAGCAGCGGGTTTGACTGTCATCAACCCTTGGAATACGCCGCACTGACGGCCTGCCAAAGTTCCGCAGGGCTGGGCTTGCAACGCAATATCTTTGAACCGCGCCCCGTACCTCATCAGGTCGGGGCGTTTCTCATCGTGCTGACAAAAAAATACCGGCGGTAAAGGGTTTGCTAGTGCACCGGGCTCGCTCCTCCTGATGACATCCTGGCCGCCTATGAGCATGGCGCTATTTTTTGTCACCATAAAACGCCACAGGAGGTGGCGGCAGGCGCACATGGGAAGCAGCTGATCTGCCCAACGCACCAATTCTTTTTTATTGTGTTTGGCGACTGGGCATTTGCACTTGCGCCAACACCGATTAGGTAGTCGCCCCTGATTTATTCACTTCAGGCCGCCACTGAGCGCCGCCCTGACCCGGTAGTCGCTGCACAGACGATACCGCGCGATATCTGCAGCCAGTGCGCCCACACACCCGTCACCTCGCACAGGC
>JBATPF010000223.1:0-12483 GCA_049291355.1 Giesbergeria sp. | reverse complement strand
GTGCAGCTGGTGGAGAGCGAACCGTCGCTGGTGGCACAGCTGCACGCATTCCAGCAGCGCCTGCAGGCCACAGCCGTGCGCGTGCAGCGGGGCGACGGTGTGGCGGCGCTGCGCCAGAGTGCGCCCGCCAGCCTGGACCTGGTGCTGATCGATCCGCCATTTGGCAGCAAACTGTTTCAGCCCGCGCTCCAGGCCGCCGTGCCGGCGCTCGCGGCCAAGGGTTTCATCTACCTCGAAGCGCCCGAGCGTTGGAGCGACGATGCTTTGCAGGCGCTGGGTCTGGTGCTGCACCGCCACCTGCGGGCCGGTGCCGTACACGCCCATTTGCTTCAGAAAGAATAGCTGGTAGCGCTTTCTGGATAAGCGCTGGAGGCCATTTTTACTTGAAATTTTTGCCGTGGCGCATCTTCTGGCAAGAACGCCATAATGGGCCGCACCGGGCGCCGTACCGCAGCGTGCCCGCTGAGCCCATTCGAGAAAATCCCCCATGACCCAGAAAAACGTCGTCGCTGTCTACCCTGGAACTTTCGACCCGATCACGCTGGGGCACGAAGACATCGTGCACCGTGCCACACAGCTTTTTGGCACGGTCATCGTGGCGGTGGCCGCCGGCCACCACAAGAAAACCCTGTTCAGCCTGGAAGACCGCCTGGCCATGGTGCGCGAAGCGGTGGCGCCGTACCCGCAGGTCAGTGTGGCGAGTTTTGATGGCCTGGTGCGAGATTTTGTCGTCGCCCACGGCGGCATGGCGATGGTGCGGGGCTTGCGCGCCGTGACCGATTTCGACTACGAATTTCAGCTTGCCGGAATGAACCGCGCGCTGATGCCCGAGGTGGAAACCGTGTTCCTCACGCCGGGCGACAAATTTCAGTTCATCAGCAGCACCTTTGTGCGCGAAATTGCGCTGCTGGGCGGCGAGGTGGAAAAGTTTGTCTCGCCCGGCGTTCTGGCCCGGCTGGCACAGAAGGTGCAAGAGCAGAAGACCTTGCCGCACCCTTCGGTTGGCACCAGCGCCCGGCTGCGCACCAGTTCGTGCACGAACTGCAATTTGCGCAGCGCGCCGGTGGAGAGCGCAAACGGATAAGCGTCCTCTTGCCCCAGGCTGCGGTTGAGGCTGTTGAGCAGCAGCGTCAGCGGCGACCACTGCTGAACCATGGTGTCAAAACTGGGAGCGGGGTCGCTGAAGGGGCTGGCCACGCGCACGCGCTCTGCGGCCGGCGCGCCGGGCAGTGCGAGCGAAGTGTCGTAGGCGGCGGCCGTTTCCAACAGGTCAATCAGGTGCAGGTAATGCGCCCAGGTCTCGGCCCAGTCTTCCCAGGGGTGCGAGCTGGCATAGGCGCTCACGAAGTTGGCGTGCCAGTCGGCGCTCTCAGGCTGGGCGTAGTGGCGTTCTAACGCTGCGCTGTAATCCTGGCGCTCGTCGCCGAACAAGGCCCGAAACGCGTCTTCGCGGCCGGCTCCCAGCACCAGTCGATCCCAGTAATAGTGCCCGGATTCGTGGCGGAAATGGCCCAGCAGCGTGCGGTAAGGCTCGTGCAGATTCACCCGGTGGCTCAGGCGCTGCGCGTCATCGGCTTCCGCGACGTTGATGGTGATGGTCCCGCCGGCGTGGCCGGTGAGTACGGGTTCGCCCCCCGGCCAGTCGGCCAGAAACGCATAGCGCGGCCCGGGGTCGGGCGCGGCGCCATCGTCCACACTCTGCAACCCCAGCCGGGCGAGCGAATAGAAGAGCTGGCGCTTGGCGGATTCCAGGCGCGCCCAGCCCGCGACGTTGCCCGGCAAGGACAGATCGGGCAGGGCCACGGTTTGGCGGCAAGCCACACAAAGCAGGCTGCTGCTGTACTCAGGCACGGCAAAGTTGCAGGCCTGCCACTGCGTCTGGTTGTAACACTGCCGGTACAGCGCGGTGGAATTTCCCTCCGGAAGCAGGGACCACAGGCCCGCAGCGCCGCCTTGGGCCGGCGCCATCGCATGCATGGCCATGCGATCGGGCACGAAAGCGAGCGTGCTCCCGCAATGCACGCAGTGCACGCTGTCGAAAAACACCAGCTTGCCGCAATGGCTGCAATTGAAGACCTGCATGGGAGGAGCTTAGCCAAAAATGAAAATGGCCCGCCGAGGCGGGCCAGAGAGACGATGCGCCTGTTCCGCAGAACAGAAGCAGACAGTCGTCTTACGGACGAACAACGATGTTGTTGCGTACGTCCCGCACGTTCTTCGTGGTGCGGGCGATTTCACCTGCCGTATTCTTTTCGTTTTGCGACTTGGCAAAACCCGAGAGCTGGACCGTGCCATTGAGCGTTTCCACGCTGATGGAGGTCGCGGCCACCGATTTGTCTTCGGCCATCTTGGCCTTCACGGCGGTGGTGATACCGGCGTCGTCCACATAGGATCCGACGGTCTGCTGGTGGCGCGCTACCGAGCAACCGGCGCTGACAACAGTGATACCGGCAATGGCGGCAAAAGCGAGTGCACGTGCGTATTTCATGATTTTTCCTTCGAGGTTGGTGTGGAACACGGGTGCTGGGAACGTTGCAGTCGGCTGGCCTGTTGCACCCCCCGGGCCGGTCCGACTGTGGGAAAGAATCAGCGGTCGAGCCAATCCTTGATTTCATCGGCATGCTCTTCTTCATCGCTGAGGATGCCTTCGAGCATGCGTTTGGTGGTTGGGTCCTTGTCGCCGATCAACGTGATCATCTGGCGGTAGGCTTCCACGGCGATGCGTTCAGCGGAAAGATCGGCGCGCAGCATGTCCTTGAGCTCGCCGGACGCGTCGTAAGACGCATGGCTGCGTTCCTCGAGGCCTCGGGGCGAGAAATCTGGCTCGCCGCCCAACTGAACGATGCGGCGCGCGAGCAAGTCCGCATGGGCAGCTTCCTCATTGGCGTGCACCAGCAACTCTGCAGCGATGGCCGGAGAGGCCAGGCCATGCGCGGTGAAATGGTGGCGCTTGTAGCGCAGCACGCACACCAGCTCCGTCGCCAAGGCCCCGTTGAGGAGCTTGATGATGGACTCGCGGTAGGGGCTGGAAGCCGGAGTGACGGCGCCCTGGTCAAGCCCACGGGTGGCTGCGGCGCGCAGAGCGTCGTGGTCCAGTTCCAAGGCGGTCGAGGTGGGTGTTTTGGTCATGAGATCCCTCTGGTCATTTCTAGGTGAGTGGAGAGCGCGGTGCTCAGCGCTCAGTCGTTGCGTCCGCGGATTGCCAGGATCAGCAAGGTGGCCAGCGCAGCACCACTGCCAAAGGCAATCAGCATCGATTTGGCTGGCTGGTCTACCACGTAGCGCGTGGTCGCCTGGCTGTAGTTGTCTACCTGCTGGCGCAGGCGCTCGCCGGTATGCGCGCAGTAGTTGATGCTGCGTTCTGCCAGCGCTTGTGCCTTGGCGGCGAGTTCGTTGATCGTGGGATCAATGTCGGCACGCATCGCATCCACAGCCTCAGCGGCCTTGTCTAACTGGGCGTTGGCCGAGTCACGCGTTTGCTGGGCCATTTGGCCGACTTTGTCCGCGGCTTGTTCAGTGGTGCTGCGCACGCTGGAGATGGTGCTTTGCGCGCCCTGAAGCGTGCTGTCTGCTGCGTGGCGCACCGCGTCAGCTGCGCGGTCGGTGGCTTGGCCAATTTTTTCGTTGACGGGTTGCGGATTCATGGGGTTTCCTCGGTGAATGGGGCGATGAAAAAAGGGATGTGTTATCCGCGCCGGAACAGGCTGGCGACAAACGTCAGCACGGCCAATACGACAAACACGAAGAACAGAATCTTGGCGATCCCGACGGCTCCTGCGGCGATACCGCCAAAGCCGAACAGCGCTGCGATGAGCGCGATGACGAGAAAGACGACAGCGTAGTGCAACATTTTTCAAACTCCTCTTGCAGGCCGCTTTGCGGCTTGGACCTTGTGCTCCGGAGCTATTTCGGAGCGCTTGGGTTGAATGTAGGAGGCCTGTGGCGAGGCGACTGCAGGGGAGCTGCCCCACGCGTTGTCAGTGTGTGCGCCGTCGACAAGGTAGGAGCAGGACTACACGGGGTGCATGGGGCTGCAGTCCGGGCAGCGAGCCGCGTCGCCATTTGCCCAAAGCGACGCTCAAATGGCGGCATCGGTAAGCGCAGGGGCTGCCGGAGTCACCGGAATGATGGCCGATACCACCGTACCTTCGCCGGGCTTGGACTCCACCGTCAAGCGCCCGCCCGCAGCTTCGACGCGGTGGCGCATGCCCAACAGCCCATGGGCACTGCGGCGCACGCTGCTGGGGTCAAAACCGTTGCCATCGTCGCGGATCTGGACCGCCACATGGGTGGGGTAGTTGTGTACCGTGACCAGCGCATGCTGGGCACCCGCGTACTTGGCGATGTTGTTGAGTGATTCCTGCACCATCCGATAGATGGTGAGCTGCGTAGGCTCGGGCAGGTTGACCTGCTCGACATTGATTTGCACGTCCAGACTGGCACGGTCCGAAAATTCGCGCGTCAAAATTTCGAGTGCGGCGGTGAGCCCCAGGTTGGAAAGCGATGAGGGGCGCAGGTCTTCAATGATGCGGCGCTTGAGCGCAATGACGCCATTGAGGCTCTCAGACAGGTGTTTCAGCCGCTCAGCCACCTCCGGGCTTTCGGCCCCTATGCGCGATTTCAAGCGCGCCACGTCTAGCTTGGCGGCGGTGAGCAAGGCACCCAGTTCGTCGTGCAACTCGCGCGCAAGGTGTCCGCGCTCATCCTCCCGCACCTGTTGCAAATGGCTCGCCAGTTCAGAGAGTGACTCGGTGCGGGCACGCACCAGCTCTTCCAGGCGCGAACGTTCGGCTTCCAGAGAAGCTTGCTGCCGTTCGTTCGCCTTCTGCAGCGCGTTGGTCTGGCGCAGGTACATGTAAAACGCCAGAAGGCCGATTGCGCTGATGGCCGAAATGCCCAGACGCGACAGCAGCAGCGACTGGCGAATTTTGGCTTGGTCTTTGTCCATTTCCGTGGCGGAGTAGGCGATGAGTTGCTTGGCGTGTTGCCGCACTGCCTGCATGTTTTCCAGGCCCACGTCGGTTGAAAGTACGAACTTCCAGGCGTCTTCATTGCCTTCCCGGCGCAGGCGCAGGCTGAGATCCATTTCGGAGAGCTTGCGCGAGACTTGCTGCGAGAGCTGCGCGAATTCGGACAGATCTGCGTTCGATGCCACCACCAGGGTGCGCAATTGGTCCAGGTTGCTGTTGACCGTGGCAATAGCCTGCTCATAGGGTTCCAGGTAGCGCTCGTCGCCGGTCAGCAGGTAACCCCGATGCCCGGTTTCTGCGTCGAGCATGCTTTGCAGCAATTGGGTCACCGAATTGCGCAGCGTCTGCGTCTGCACCACCTGACTCAGTGCTTCAACCGAGTAGCGAAACCCCAGTTCGTTGATGGTCACCAGCATCAGCGTGGCAGCCACTGCAATGGGAAGGCTGATGGCAAATTTCTTGATTTTCGACCACGACATGGAATTGTCCTGAGTTCGGAGACCTCTTGGTCAAATTCTGGATAATGGCTTGCAGCGCGGCCTTGCCCACGGCAAAAGCCCGGGTGAACCAACGCGATTCAAACCAAAACGACGGCCACGAGCAGGCCAACGGAAAGACTTAGCATGATCAATATCGGAATTGTCGACGACCACGCGATTGTTCGTTCGGGACTGCGCCAGTTCCTGTCTGAGCACGTGGATCTGCGCGTGGTGGCCGAAGCCAGCAATGGGCGCGAAGCCATCGACCTGGTGCGCAACCACCAAGTTGACGTGCTGCTCATGGACTTGGCCATGCCGGGCCAAAGCGGTCTGGATGCGCTGGCCATGCTGCGCGCCAAGGCGCCAGATATGGGCATCCTGATCCTCAGCGGCTACCCGGAGGAGCACTACGCCATCTCTTTGATTCGCCAGGGTGCCAGCGGTTATTTGAACAAGGAATGCGAGCCCAAGGAAATTGTGGAGGCCATCCGCACCATCTCGCTCGGAAAGCGGTACCTGACGCCCTCGGTGGCCGAGCTTCTGGCCCAGCAACTCAACCGCAAGGACGATGCGCCGCCGCACGAGCAGCTCTCGGAGCGCGAGTTCCAGGTATTCCTCAAGCTCGCGCGCGGAGAAACCGCGGGCGACATTGCCAAGGCGCTGTCCCTGAGCGTCAAGACGGTGAGTACCTACCGAACGCGGTTGATGGAAAAAATGGCGCTGAGCTCGAACAGCGACCTGACCTACTACGCGCTGAAAAATCGCTTGATCGACTGAAGGTTTGCTGGCGGTAGCTGCCCGGTGCTGGCCGCCGGGCATGCGCTCAGGAGACGCGTTGTGACGTTCCCGCATCGAGTGCACCGGTTTGCGAAATGCAGTAGTCGACCAGAGCGTCTATTTCATTGGATTTGTCGAACACCGCGTCGACACCCAGTTGCGCGCAGCGCATGCGCACATCCGGAGTGGCATAGTTGCTCAGAACCACCACCCGCTGATGGGGTTTACGCTCCCGGCACGCCGCCAAAACACCCAGACCGCTGCCCTGGCGCAGAAACAGATCCACGATCGCCAGATCCCATTGCGCAGTGGGGTCGGTGAGCCAGGCCTTGCCGTCGTCTTCGGTTTCAGCTGCACCCACCGACTCGATGGTTGCAAGCTCTTCCAGCGTTCCAATCAGGTTTTCCCGGATCGTTGCGTTGTCTTCGACGATGTAGGTTTTCAGTTTCACTGTCAGGCAATCCGGTGCGCGGCGAGCAGAATGGCAAATGAACCGCCTAGTCAGTGTAGGGACACAGGCGCGCCGATTTTGCCAGCGGGCACAGCCGCTGCCCGTAGGGGAATTCCTACGTGGCAGATCGGCACACCGTGCAGGCAGGATCGCGCGGCGTCTTCATGCGGGTCCACTCCATCGAACGCCCATCGAGCATCTGCAGGCATCCCGCCAAAGACTGCCCCGTGCCAGTGAGAACTTTCAGCGCCTCGGCTGCTTGCATCGCGCCCACGATGCCGACCAGGGGGGCAAAGACGCCCAGCGTTGAGCAGGCCTCTTCCTCGAACTGTGCTTGCGGCGAAAACAGACAGGCATAGCAGGCTGTGCCGGGCACGCGCTGATCGACCACCGTAATCTGCCCATCGAAGCGGATGACCGCGCCGGCCACCAAGGGGCGCGCGTGGCGCACACAGGCGGCGTTGATGGCCTGGCGGGTAGCGTAGTTGTCGCTGCAATCGAGCACCACGTCGGCACTTGGCACCAGCGTGTCAAGCAGCTCGGCATCCACACGCAGGCGCAAGGGGCGAAGAAGCGGGTCGGGGTTGATTGCCCGCATGGCTTGGGCCGCTGAGTCCACCTTGGCCTGGCCCACGCGCTCGCTGGTGTGGGCAATCTGGCGCTGCAGGTTGGTGAGGTCCACGCTGTCGTCGTCCACCAGCGTGATCTGGCCCACGCCTGCCGCTGCCAGGTACATCAGCGCCGGCGAACCCAGACCGCCTGCGCCGATGACCAGCGCATGGCTGGCGAGAATGCGTTCCTGGCCTTCAATGCCGATCTCGTCAAGAAGAATGTGGCGCGAGTAGCGCAGCAATTGGTCGTCGGTCATGGCAGGGTGGAGCAATAGGGCCAAACAAAAGTGGACTTTCGCAAAACTGCCCCAGCGTCGTTGTTCCTCCTGGCCGTACGCCTGTACTGGCTGCGTCGGAACGCCTAACTGGGACAATTTTGCGTAAGTCCTAAAAAAAGGGCTGGCCGGTCGAAGGACCGCCAGCCTGCTTTTGCGGCCAACGCCGTTAAGGCGTTTCTTTCTTCTCTTCCTTGCGTTCGGTCTGCGTCTTGCTCACCAGCACGGGTTTGCCGCGCAGCTGGTTGACGGCTTGCAGGAGCGGGAAATCCTTGTCCGTACCAAACTCAGGAATACGGCGTTCGGCCGGCGTTTTTTTGGCTTCTTCTTCCAGGCGCTTGCGCGCTTCTTCGCGGGCTTTTTCACGGGCAGCATCCTGAACCTCGGCACCTTGTCCGCTGGTCAGGTGCTTGTCCAGATCGGCTTCGCGCATGCGCAGCGCGGCAAACAGATTGCCTTCTGCCGTTTCGTCGATCATCACGTCGGGCACGATGCCCTTGGCTTGGATGGATTTGCCGCTGGGCGTGTAGTAGCGCGCCGTAGTGAGCTTGATGCCGGTGTCCGGGCCGAGGGGGCGCACGGTCTGTACCGACCCTTTGCCAAAGGTCTGGCTGCCCATGACGATGGCCCGCTTGTGGTCTTGCAGGGCGCCTGCCACGATCTCGCTGGCCGAAGCCGAGCCTTCGTTCACCAGGACCACCAGGGGCACGGTCTTGAGTGCCGCAGGCAGGCCGACCAGCGGGTCGCCCCGGCGTCCGTAGAACTCGGGTGATGCCTTGTAGGTGGCCTTGCTGTCAGCAAGTTGGCCGTCGGTCGTGACCACCGTGACATCTGGCGCCAGGAAGGCCGCAGAAATGGCCACGGCGCCGTCCAGCAGGCCGCCCGGGTCATTGCGCAGGTCGAGCACCAAACCCTTGAGGCGGGGGTCCTGCTTGTACAGCTCCTGCGCCTTTTGCACAAAGTCTTCCACCGTACGGTCCTGGAATTGCGAAAGGCGAATCCAGCCATAGCCCGGTTCGATGATTTTCCCTTTGACAGAATGGGTCTTGATCTCTTCGCGGGTGATGGTCACCGGGAAGGTGCGGCTTTCCTCCTTGCGCAGAATGGTGAGCGTCACCTGCGTGTCGGGCTGTCCGCGCATGCGCTTGACGGCTTCGCTCAGCGTCAGGCTCTTGACGGCGGTGTCGTTGATCTTGGTGATCAAGTCGTTCGTTTTGAGGCCGGCGCGAAACGCGGGCGAGCCCTCAATCGGCGAAACAATCTTGATCAGACCGTCTTCCTGCGTGATCTCAATGCCAACGCCGACAAAACGGCCCGAGGTGCCCTCGCGAAATTCGGCAAAAGACTTTTTATCAAAATACTGCGAATGCGGGTCCAGGCTGGAGACCATGCCCGAGATGGCATCCGTGATCAGCTTTTTGTCGTCTACCGGCTCTACGTAGTCGGTCTTGATCAAGCCAAAAACGGCAGAGAGCTGCTGGATCTCTTCCAGCGGCAGGGGAGACATGGCTCCGCGCGCCACCGTCTGCAGCGAGACCGTGGTCAGCGCCCCGGCAAACACGCCAATCGCCACCCAACCCGTGATTTTCAGTTTCTGACCCATACAACCCCTTTGACCAAGTCAATATACACCGTGCCTGCCTTGGAAGCCTGGGGCCTCCAGGGGTTCCCGAATGTCCGCTTTTTACGCTTTGCCTTGTGCGGCCACGGCTGCGGCCGCCTTGGCCACCGCCTCGGCATCGCCCAGGTAGTAGTGGCGAATGGGTTTCAGATCGGCATCAAGCTCATAGACCAGTGGAATCCCGTTGGGGATGTTCAGGCCCACGATGTCGGCATCCGGGACGCTGTCAAGGTACTTGACCAGGGCGCGGATAGAGTTGCCGTGCGCAGAGACCATCACCCGCTGGCCCGAGCGGATCGCGGGCGCCAGCGTGTCGTTCCAGAAGGGCATGACGCGGTCCACGGTGTCCTTGAGGCATTCGGTGAGCGGTACTTCTCCTTCGGCCAGGCCTGCGTAGCGCAGGTCGGCGCGTTCGCTGCGCTCGTCGCTGGCTTCCAGCGCCGGCGGCGGGGTGTCGTAGCTGCGGCGCCAGACCAGCACCTGCTCATCGCCGTACTTCTTGGCGGTTTCGCCCTTGTTCAGGCCTTGCAGCGCGCCATAGTGGCGCTCATTGAGGCGCCAGCTCTTGGTCACAGGCAGCCACTGGCGTTCCATGGCGTCCAGGCAATGCCAGAGCGTGTGGATGGCGCGTTTGAGCACGCTGGTGCAGGCGAGATCGAATTCGTAGCCTTCTTCGTGCAGCAGTCGGCCGGCGTTTTTGGCCTGTTCGATACCGGTCTCCGTGAGGTCCACATCGGTCCATCCCGTGAAGCGGTTGTCGAGGTTCCAGGTGGATTCACCGTGGCGAATAAGTACGAGCTTGTGCATGGATGGCCTGGGGTCGAGCGGGTCAAAACCATACATTCTAAAATTGTCGGGTTTGCAACCCAAGGATTCCCGTGAATTTCATTGTCGACAACTGGTATCTGATTGTTATGGCCATCGGCTCGGGAGCGATGTTGCTGGTCCCCATGATCAAAGGCGGAGGGATGGGGGGACTCTCGGCGGCGGCGGCCGTGCAACTGGTCAATCGGGAGAAAGCGGTGCTGATCGACGTCTGCAGCGCCGAAGAATTTGCCGCAGGCCACGCTGTGGGAGCGCGCAGTGCGCCCTTGCCCGATCTGGAGACGCGCCTGCCCGCATTGGTCAAGAACAAGGCGGTTCCTGTGGTGCTGCTGTGTGCCAGCGGTGCCCGCTCCAAGCGCGCCGAGGCGATTGCGCGCAAACTGGGTTATTCCAACGTTCAGGTGCTCTCCGGCGGCCTCAAAAGCTGGAAAGAAGCGAATCTGCCGGTTGAAAAAGCCTGAGTGACGCGCCCCCAATCTGAGAAAGGACACGCCATGCAAGCCGTCAAGATGTACACCACTGCCGTTTGCCCTTACTGCATTCGGGCCAAGCAAATTCTCAAGTCCAAGGGCGTGGAGCAGATCGAAGAGATCCGCATCGACACCAACCCGGAGGCGCGCCAGCGCATGATGGAGATCACCGGCCGGCGCACGGTGCCGCAGATCTTCATTGGTGAAACCCACGTGGGCGGCCATGACGAGTTGGTAGCCCTGGACGGCCGGGGCGAACTGATGCCCCTTTTGGGCGCTGCATAATCCTGCCCCACGTGCCCGTGGTGGGAGCTGCTCCTGCGACGGGTTTTGTTTTTTGGGCCGGCCGGCCTTGGCCAGGCCCTGTTTGAGCTGAAAGCAAAGCACCATGGCGAACGAAGAAACTCCCGTATTCCAGATCCAGCGCGTCTATCTGAAAGATATTTCCCTGGAGCAGCCCAACTCCCCCGGCATTCTGCTGGAGCAGGAGCAGCCCAGTGTGGACATCCAACTGGGCGTCGAGGCCAACCCGGTAGCCGACGGCATCTACGAAGTGGCGGTCACGGCCACGGTGCAAACCAAGATCAAGGACAAGACGGTGTTCCTGGTGGAGGCCAAGCAGGCCGGTATTTTCGAAATTCGCAACGTCCCCCAAGACCAGATGGGTCCGATCATGGGCATTGCCTGCCCGCAGATCGTCTACCCCTACCTGCGTGGCAATGTGGCCGACATCGTGAACCGCGCCGGCTTTCCGCCGGTGCATCTGGCGGAAATCAACTTTCAGGCCATGTACGAACAGCAGCAGCAAGCGCAGGCCGCCGGTACGGGCGACAACGCCACGCTGCCCCAGTAATTTGGGTATTTTCAGCCTCTAGCGCTTATCCTGTTTGCGTAGATAGCTATGAAAATCATAGTTGTTGGCGCGGGTGCATGGGGTACGGCGGTGGCCATTAGCGCTGCGGCCCACCCGCTGGGGCACGCCGTGACGCTGTGGGCGCGCAGCTCGGCACAGCAGCGCGCCATGCAGGCTGCGCGCTGCAACGCACGCTACCTCGCGGATGCGCCGTTTCCGGATTCCCTGTTGCTGGCCGATGGCGACGCGGCCAACCTGCTTGCGCGGGCGCAGGCTTCCGATCTGGTGGTGCTGGCTGCGCCGATGGCGGCGCTGCGCGGCCTTTTGCAGGGGCTCCATGGCTGCCGCGCGCCTGTGGCGTGGTTGTGCAAAGGCTTTGAGGCCAGCGGCCCGGATGCAGGCAGTTTTGGTCTGTTGGGCCACGAAATACGCGCTCAGGTGGCGCCGCAGTTGCTGGCAGGCGCGCTGAGCGGCCCCAGCTTTGCCCAGGAGGTGGCGGCCGGCCGGCCCACCGCCCTCGTAGCCGCCAGCGAATATGCCGAGGTGCGCGAGGCTCTGGTCCATGCTTTTCATGGGCCCAGCCTGCGGGTCTATGCCAACGACGACATCGTGGGTGTCGAAGTGGGCGGCGCGGTGAAGAACGTGCTGGCGATTGCCACCGGCCTGTGCGATGGCTTGGCGCTGGGGCTCAATGCCCGGGCCGCGCTCATCACCCGGGGCCTGGCCGAAATGACGCGCCTGGGCCTGGCGCTCGGTGCGCGCGCGGAAACCTTCATGGGATTGTCGGGGCTGGGCGATCTGGTGCTGACCGCCACCGGAGACCTGTCCCGCAACCGCCGCGTCGGGCTGCTGCTGGCCCAGGGGCAGACACTGGAGCAAGCCGTCAATTCGCTGGGCCATGTCGCCGAGGGCGTGTACTGCGCTCGCACCGTGGTGCAGCGCGCACGGCAGTTGGGTGTGGAGATGCCGATCAGCGAAGGCGTGGTGGCGCTGCTCGACGGGAGTCAGGCGCCCGCGCAGGTGGTGGCCGCGCTGATGGATCGCGATCCTGCCCCGGAAATCAGCTGAAAGCGCGAGAGGGGGTCGGCCGCGGGCGGCGCGGCCAGCGCGCAGCCCGTGCATCGTTTTCAGCCCTTGCGAGAAAGTGCGTG
>JBATPF010000222.1:0-10291 GCA_049291355.1 Giesbergeria sp. | reverse complement strand
CCGCCAAACTTTTTCGACAACACAGTGGCAATCGCCGCCGTCAGCGTCGTCTTGCCGTGGTCCACGTGGCCAATCGTGCCGACGTTGACGTGCGGCTTGGTACGTTCGAATTTTCCTTTTGCCATTTCCAAATCTCCAAAGAGCGATGCCTGTGTACGGGTTTAACGTCTGCACCCGGTTGCTTGATCGCCCCGCACAGGACAACGGGACGGCACCGGATCGCAGATTGCAAAAACTATTTGCTATCAACTTAATAGCTTCTTGCGCTTTATTGATAAGCGCTAGAGGCCATTTTGACCATGAATTCACCTAATCAGAGGAGACAGAGCAGCAGAGCTGGCCCGCCCCCAATCCAGTCAGAGGGGTCAGAGCAGCTGCGCTGCTCTGACCCCAAGGACTTATTTGGTCCTTGCCGCCATGATGGCTTCAGACACATTGCGCGGGGCTTCCGAGTAATGCTTGAATTCCATCGTGTAGGTGGCGCGTCCCTGCGTGGCCGAACGCAGCGTTGTCGAGTAGCCAAACATTTCCGACAGCGGCACTTCGGCGCGGATGGCCTTGCCACCGCCCGGGATGTCGTCCATGCCTTGCACCATGCCGCGACGTGAGGACAGATCGCCCATCACGTTGCCGGCATAGTCTTCGGGCGTCTCGACTTCCACAGCCATCATGGGTTCCAGGATGACAGGGTTGGCCTTGCGGCAGCCTTCCTTGAAACCGAAGATCGCCGCCATCTTGAAGGCCAACTCGTTCGAGTCCACGTCGTGGTACGAACCGAAGTGCAGCGTGACCTTGACGTCCACCACGGGGTAGCCAGCCAGCACGCCTTGCGTGACCGCTTCGCGAATGCCTTTTTCGACTGCAGGGATGTACTCGCGTGGCACCACGCCGCCCTTGATGGCATCGACGAACTCAATGCCTTTACCGGGCTCGTTTGGCTCGATCTTGAGCACCACGTGGCCGTACTGGCCTTTGCCGCCCGACTGACGCACAAACTTGCCTTCCGCGTCTTCCACCGTCTTGCGGATGGTTTCGCGGTATGCCACCTGGGGCTTGCCGACGTTGGCTTCCACGCCGAATTCGCGCTTCATGCGATCGACCAGAATTTCCAGGTGCAGCTCGCCCATTCCGGAAATGATGGTTTGGCCGGATTCTTCGTCGGTCTTGACGCGGAAAGAGGGATCTTCTGCCGCCAGACGCTGCAGTGCGATGCCCATTTTTTCCTGATCGACCTTGGTCTTGGGCTCGACAGCCTGCGAAATCACAGGCTCAGGAAACACCATGCGCTCAAGAATGATGGGCGATCCGATATCCGACAGCGTTTCGCCCGTGGTGACATCCTTCAGGCCCACGCAAGCAGCGATGTCTCCAGCGCGAATTTCTTCGACTTCGACACGGTCGTTCGCCATCATCTGCACGATGCGGCCGATGCGCTCTTTCTTGCCCTTGATCGAGTTGTAGACCGTGTCGCCCTTGGTCAGCACGCCGGAATAGACGCGCACGAATGTGAGCTGTCCGACGAAGGGGTCGGTCATGAGCTTGAACGCGAGCGCAGAGAACTTTTCGCTGTCATCCGCCTTGCGGGTGACTGGCTGTTCTTCGTCGTCTGTGCCCGTGACATCCGCAATGTCGGTAGGTGCGGGCAGATAGTCGATCACGGCGTCCAACATGCGCTGGACGCCCTTGTTCTTGAACGCAGTGCCACACAGCATGGGGTGAATTTCGGTCGCGATGGTGCGCGTGCGCAGGCCGAGCTTGATTTCGTCTTCGGTCAAGCTACCTTCTTCAAGGTACTTGTTCATCAATTCTTCCGAAGCCTCGGCGGCGGCCTCCACCATCTTTTCGCGCCATTCGTTGGCCAAGCCAAGCAGTTCCGCTGGCACTTCTTCGTACGTGAACTTCATGCCCTGGGACGCCTCGTCCCAAATGATGGCTTTCATCTTGAGCAGATCGACCACGCCCTTGAAGTGCTCTTCCGCACCAATCGGGATGACCACGGGCACGGGGTTGGCCTTGAGGCGCAGCTTCATCTGGTCGTAGACCTTGAAGAAGTTGGCACCGGTACGGTCCATCTTGTTCACAAAGGCCAAACGCGGCACCTTGTACTTGTTGGCTTGGCGCCAGACGGTTTCCGACTGAGGCTGCACGCCGCCCACGGCGCAGTACACCATGCAGGCGCCGTCCAAGACGCGCATGGAACGCTCCACCTCAATGGTGAAGTCCACGTGGCCGGGGGTGTCAATGATGTTGAAGCGGTGCTCCGGGTAGGACAGGTCCATGCCCTTCCAGAAACAGGTCACAGCCGCCGACGTGATGGTGATGCCGCGCTCTTGCTCTTGCTCCATCCAGTCCATGGTGGCGGCGCCGTCGTGAACTTCACCAATCTTGTGATTCACGCCGGTATAGAAAAGAATGCGCTCGGTCGTCGTGGTCTTGCCAGCGTCGATGTGGGCCGAGATACCGATATTGCGGTAGCGCTCGATGGGGGTCTTGCGTGCCATGATTTGCTTTCGTTAACGGCATAAAGCCCGCCTGCCACAAATGGGCGGGTCGGGCTTCCAGCCTTCGGAACAGGGAGACGAAACTTAGAAGCGGAAGTGGCTGAAGGCCTTATTGGCTTCGGCCATGCGGTGCACCTCGTCACGCTTCTTCATGGCGCCGCCACGGCCTTCAGTGGCTTCCAGCAACTCATTGGCCAGACGCTGGGCCATGGACTTCTCGCCGCGCTTGCGGGCGGCCTCCTTGATCCAGCGCATCGACAGCGCCAGACGGCGCACAGGGCGCACTTCCACAGGAACCTGGTAGTTCGCGCCACCGACGCGGCGCGACTTGACTTCGACCATGGGCTTGACGTTGTTGATGGCAACAACGAAGGCTTCCAGCGGGTCTTTGTCGGGGTGCTTCTTCTCGATCAGTTCGAGCGCGCCGTAAATGATGCGCTCGGCCACAGCTTTCTTGCCGCCCTCCATGATCACGTTCATGAATTTGGACAGCTCTACATTGCCGAATTTAGGGTCCGGCAGGATTTCACGTTTGGGGACTTCGCGACGACGTGGCATTTTTCACCTCAATATTTGCTTCAGTTGGCGTCTTTTCAGAACGCCGCGAGAGCCATACAGAACTCTCACTTACTCGACCCGCGCAAGACATTTGCGTTTGGGGTCACTTCGTTTGCGCGGCCCGCCAAGGCACGGCAAACACCGATAGTTCCAACAGAAACCGGGCTTATTTGGCCTTGGGCTTCTTGGCACCGTACTTGGAGCGCGACTGCTTGCGGTCTTTCACGCCTTGCAGGTCGAGCGAACCGCGCACGATGTGATAGCGCACACCGGGCAAGTCCTTCACACGGCCGCCGCGCACCAGCACAACGCTGTGCTCTTGCAGGTTGTGGCCTTCGCCGCCAATGTAGGAAATGACTTCGAAACCGTTCGTCAGACGAACCTTGGCAACTTTGCGCAGAGCAGAGTTAGGCTTCTTGGGAGTGGTGGTGTACACACGGGTGCAGACACCACGGCGCTGCGGCGAGTTTTCCATCGCCGGGCTTTTGGATTTGGTCTTTTCGACCTCGCGCCCGTGACGCACGAGCTGGTTAATGGTTGGCATGAATACTGACGTCCCTAAACGTAAAATCTAGCGTGAAATCTAGCGTGAAACTAGCGTGATAAGCGAAAACGTGTTTCCCCTCGGAAATTCCGAAAAGCCTTCAAATGTAGCAGATGACACTGAGCCAGGCAAGCGCAGCGCGTGGAGCATGGGCACCTGTTACTTGATCCACAGACGCATGGCGTCCCAGGCGCGGCCAAAGATGCCCGCCTGCGGCACGTCATCCAACGCCACCAGCGCCACTTCGCGCACCGTCTGATCGCCCACCATCACCTTGAGCTTGCCCACGTCCTGCCCCTTGGTGAACGGCGCCACCAGCGGATCCTGGCGCACCACCTGCGTGGTCACTTTTCCGGCGCTGCCGGCGGGGACCGTGATGACGATCGCGTCCGTGCTGCCGATCTTGAGGCTGTTCTGCGTTCCCTTCCAGACAGCCGGCGTATCCACAGCCTGGCGCGCGTCGAACAGTTTGACCGCGTCGAACGCGGTGTAGCCCCAGTTCAGCAGCTTCTGGCTTTCGTTGGCACGCGCATTCTCGCTCGCCGCACCCAGCACGATGGAGATCAGGCGCCGGCTGCCGAGGTTGGGAAACTCGCGTTTGGCAGTGGACACCAGGCAATACCCTGCGGCAGCCGTGTGGCCCGTCTTCATGCCATCCACCGAGGGATCGCGGTACAGCAGCAGGTTGCGATTGTTGCTGTTCGACGCGGGGGTGCCGGGGTAGCGGTACTGCTTGGTCGAGTAGTAATGCATGTACTGGGGGAAATCGTGCTGCAGATGCGCCGTGATCACCGCCAAGTCGCGCGCCGTGGTGGTGTGGCCGGGCTCGGTCAGGCCTTCCGGGTTTTTGTACGCTGAGCCCTTGAGGCCCATCGCCGTTGCCTGGTCGTTCATCATCTTGACGAACTGCTCGGCCGTGCCGCCGACGCCTTCCGCCAGCGCCATGGTGGCGTCGTTGCCCGACTGGATGATCATGCCGCTCAGCAGGTCATCCACCGACACCTGCATCTTGGGGTCGATGAACATGCGCGAGCCGGGCATCTTCCAGGCGCGCTCGCTCACCGGCAGTTTCTGCTCCAGCGTGATTTTCTTGGCGCGCAGCGCGTCAAACACCACATAGGCCGCCATGAGCTTGGTCAGGGACGCCTGCTCTACGGGCGCATCGATGTCCTTGGCCGCAAGAATCTGCCCCGACGTGAAGTCCATCAACAGGTAGTTGCGCGCCGCGATCTCGGGCGGCTGGGGCGCCTGGGCCACGGCGCCGCTGGTGGCAATCAGGGCAAGGGCGGGAACGACGAGGGAGCGGAGGGCGCGAAGGAATCGGTTCATGTAACTGTTTGGGTGGATCGGTAGAGAAGGAAGCAAGAAGCGGCTGGCACCAGGCAAACGCTGGCGCTCAGGAGCTTGACCTCAGCCCGTGGTCTGCAGATGGCGGACCACCAAGTGTTTAAGCAACGTCAATTGTCCGTGAAAGAAATGGCCCACCCCAGGAATCACGGTCACGGGAAGGGACTGCGGACGCGCCCAGTCGAGCACGCTGGCCAGCGGCACGGTGTCGTCGCTCTCGCCATGCAGCACCAGGCTGCGTCCATGCGCCTCGGGCGGAACCGGTGCCACGGCGAAGCGGCTGGCCGCAGTCCCCACCAGCACGGCATGCGAGACCTCGCGTTCGCTCCACAACTGCGCCAGCGCATGGCTGGTGACAAAGGCACCAAAGGAAAAACCGGCCAATGCGATCGGCCCCTCGGGCGCCGCCTGGCGCACCAGCGCCAGCAGATCGGCCAGCTCGCCCCGGCCTTCGTCATACACGCCAGCGCTGTTCCCCACGCCGCGGAAGTTGAAGCGCAGCGCCGTGAAACCGCTTTGCACAAAGGCGCGCGCCAGCGTCTGCACCACCTTGTTGTTCATGGTGCCGCCAAACAGCGGGTGCGGGTGGGCGATGACCGCGATGCCACGCGGCTCGGCGGCCACGTCGCGCAGGGCTTCGATGGCTCCGGCGGCTCCGTCGAAGTGCAGGGACTCGGTTTGTGCGTTCAAAATACTATTCTTTTCATAGCTTTAATCGCTTATCTAATAAGCGCTAGAGCCCTATTTCGTCCATATTTCAGGCGCGTACGGGGCATGCACCAGTGCAATGGACTGCGTCCTAGCGCCCAAGTTCCGGCGGCGTGAGCAAACGCTCGACCACCACGCCGCGCACCAGGTGCGAATCGACGATCTCGTCGATATCGGCCAGATCCACGTAGCTGTACCAGACGCCTTCGGGGTACACCACCGCCACGGGCCCTGCCGCGCAGCGGTCCAGGCAGCCCGACTTGTTCACCCGCACCTTGCCTGGGCCGGTGAGGCCGGCCGCCTTGGCGCGCGACTTGCAATGCTCGAACGCCGCCTGGGCCCCATGCTGGGCGCAGCAGGCCTCCCCATTGGCCCGCTCATTGAGGCAGAAAAAAATGTGGCGCGCAAAGTAGCCGGGCGCGGCGGCGGTGGGTTCGCTCATGCGCTCATTTTAGGAGTGCGCTCAAGTCCCCACGCGACTCAGCCCCGTTCCGGCAGGGCCCGGCGCGACGCACGCTGCAGCACGTAGAGCAGCGTCACGTAGGGCCAAAGCCAGCCCAGCCACTGGCCCAACCCGTAGAACCGGATGAAGCGCCCTTGCTCCCAATCGATCAGTGTCTGCGCGAAATAGGCGCTCGTCGGTGCGTCGTTGAGCAGCGCCAAGTGCAGGCTTTGCACCACCAGCAGCAACACGGCACAAGCGCGCTGGCGCAACCCGATCGCCATGGAGCCCAGCAGCAAGCCGAGCACCAGACCCGCCTGCGCCGGCCGGCCCAACCAGGCCCAGGCGTGGGACGGTCCCCAGCTGAGCGCTGCCGAGAGCGCCGTCGCGCCCACCCCGATGGCTGCCGCCGAGAACAGCAGCACGCCACGGCGCCAAGGTTCGCGCGTGATACTGAAAGCCAGCAGGCAGGGCACCAGCAGCCCCAACCCGACGCAAACCATTTCCGCCGCAGGCGACAGCGCCTCCAGCGGCGCCACGCGCACCGGAAGCCACTCGAAAAACGGCGTGCCGTCAAACAGTTCGGCCAGCATGGACTCCAGGCGCTCCAGTACCTGCCCCAGGCCAAACGGCTCGGCCGCAGGGAACAGCAGCGCCCAGGGCCACAGCGCCAGCAGCACCAGCGCCCCGCGTGCATCGCGCGCAAACCAGCGCATGCGAAAGCGGCTCCAACGCTCCAAGGTGCCACGGTGCTCCAGCAGCGCTGCGCTCAGAGCGCCCAGCAAGGCCCCTGCCGAGTTAAGCAGCCAATCAAGGTTGGAGGGAACGCGCTTGGGCAGGTAGATCTGCAGAAACTCCATCAACAGCGACAGCGCCGCGCCGGCCAGCAGGGCCAGCGGCACCGCCGAGCGGCGCCAGCCGCTGCGCATGAGCGCCAGCGCCAGCATGAAGCCCAAAGGCAGATAGCCGACGATATTGATGCCCACATCAAAGCCAGTCCAATAATGCGGCGGCAGCGGAGCGGTGAGGAATTCCCAGGGGGAAATCCCCTGCGCTCGCCAGCCTTCAAAGGGAAACAGGCTGGCAAAGACGATCAGCGCGGAATAGATCAGCGCAAAGGGCCAAGCGGTGGTCTTTTCCATACGCCGCTGCAGCCTGTGGCCGGTCCTTAAAAGGGCTTGACCACCACCAGCACGACGATGGCCAGCAGCAGCAGCACAGGCATTTCATTGAACCAGCGGAACCAGCGGTGGCTGTGCGTGTTCTGCTCGGCGCCAAATTTGCGCAGCAGCACCCCGCAGGCGTGGTGGTAGCCGAGCACCAGCAGCACCAGGGCCAGCTTGGCATGCAGCCAGCCATTGCCCGGCCCCCTGCCGATGCCATAGCCCAGCCACAGCCACAGGCCCAGCCCCACGGCCGGCACCGCCAGCAGTGTGGTGAAGCGCATCAGCTTTTTCGCCATCAGCATCAGGCGCTCGCGCTCGGCAACCGAGCCGGGCGAGACCATGGCCAGATTGACGAAGATGCGCGGCAGGTAGAACAGTCCAGCAAACCAGCTGGTGACGAAGACGATGTGGAGAGATTTGACCCAAAGCATGGGGGCAGTTTAGGCGCCCCGGTGCGTCTTTCGGGACTGGTGCACAATTTTCGGATGCATCTCTCCAGCCCAGCCCCCTTTCCTACCGCCCGTCCACGGCGCCTGCGCCGCGACGCATTCACCCGCAACCTGGTGCGCGAGCACCGCCTTTCGGCGCACGACCTCATTTACCCGGTGTTTGTGCACGAAGGCACGGATCTGCGCCAGGCCGTGCCCTCCATGCCCGGCGTGGACCGTCTCAGCCTCGACCTGCTGCTGCCTGTGGCTGAAGAATGCGTGCAACTTGGCATCCCGGTGATGGCGCTGTTCCCCTCGATCGACACGGCGCTCAAGACGCCGGACGGCAAGGAGGCTCTCAACCCAGATGGTCTGATCCCGCGCGTGGTGCGGGCACTGAAAAAAGAATTCCCCGACCTGGGCGTGATGACCGACGTGGCGCTAGACCCCTACACCAGCCACGGCCAGGACGGCCTGCTGGACGACACCGGCTACATCCTCAACGACGTCACGGTGGAAATGCTGACCGGCCAGGCGCTCACCCACGCCGAGGCGGGCGTGGACATCGTCGCACCCAGCGACATGATGGACGGCAGAATTGGAGCGATTCGAGCGGCGCTCGAATCGAGCGGCGCCATCCACACGCGCATCATGGCCTACAGCGCCAAGTACGCCAGCGCCTTCTACGGGCCCTTTCGCGATGCGGTGGGCACACGCGGCGCCTTGGGCAAAGCGGACAAGAACTGCTACCAAATGGACCCCGGCAATACCGATGAAGCGCTGCGCGAAGTGGCGCTCGACATCGCCGAAGGCGCCGACATGGTGATGGTCAAGCCCGGCATGCCCTACCTGGACGTGGTGCGCCGCGTGAAGGACGAGTTCAAGGTGCCGACCTTTGCTTACCAGGTGAGCGGCGAA
Source organism: Giesbergeria sp. (assembly GCA_049291355.1). Taxonomy (GTDB): domain Bacteria; phylum Pseudomonadota; class Gammaproteobacteria; order Burkholderiales; family Burkholderiaceae_C; genus Simplicispira. Next base: position 1,679 of record JBATPF010000222.1, on the reverse strand, counting down.
TACGCCATGCTCAAGGCCGCCGCGCAGAACGGCTGGCTCGACCACGACGCCGTGATGATGGAGAGCCTGCTGGCCTTTAAGCGCGCGGGGGCCGACGGGGTGCTGACTTACTTTGCGCGGGACGCTGCACGCTTACTCCTGAATCGATAGCTGATTGCGCAATACCAACGGGCGCCAGAGGCCAATTTGACTATTATTTTGGCGCCATGATCCACGAACGAAGCCCCCCACCACCGTCGCTGCTTGCCATGGCGGCCACGGTGCTTCTCTACATGGCGCTGGCCGAGGCCACGGCCACGCCCTTGCCCGGTCAGGGACTGGAGGAGCTGTTGCAACCTGCCAGCGGGCTGGCCTTGGTGCTGCTGGTTGTCGGCGGTCTGGAACTGGCACCGGCCCTCTTCATCGGCAGCCTGCTCAGCGGGCTGCTGGCGGGCAATGCGCCGCTGGCCGCGCTGGCCGCAGCGCTGGGCACCGTCACAGCGGCCTGGCTCTCCTGTGTGCTGCTGCTGCGACAGCCAGATTTTGACGTGGACCATCCCAACTTCAAGGTCATTCAGCATGTGCTGCTGTGGGTGTGCGGTGCCGGGGCCGGTGCCGGCGCGCTGGTAGCCAGCACAGGGTGGCTGCTGGCGGGAGAAATCGGCCCCTCCGCCTGGACCGGGCATCTCCTGCACTGGTGGCTGGGGTGCTCGCTGGGCAGCCTGCTGATCGCGCCCATGGCCCTGTCCTACCGGCGAACACTGCGCTTCCCGGAGCCCCTGCGCCGCATGGGCGAAGGTGCCCTAGTCTGGTTTCTGACCATGGTTTGCGCCGCAACCATTTTCGGCAACACGCAAAACCCGGTGTTGGCCTCACTGGCCAACGTCTATTGGATGTTTCTGTTCGTGAGTTGGTCGGGTGCCCGCCTGGGCCTGCTCTCCACTACTGGTTTGCTGTGCATGATCGCCCTGCAAGCCCTGTGGGGCACCTACCAGCGCACCGGCTTCTTTGCTCGTGACATTGCCACGAACCACGGCTTTGGTTACTGGTCGTTCATGATGATCCTGGCGGTGGTGGGCCTGTCGCTGGCGGCCTACATGGCCGAACGCAGGCGCCAGAAAGCCGCACTGCGCGTGGCAGCCATCGCCTTCGAATGCCAGGAAGGCATGCTCATCATTGATGAACACGCCGTAATTCTGCAGGCCAATCGGTCGTTCCTGCAGATGTCCGGCTATGAGGCGCCCGAAGTGCTGGGCAAAACCCCACATTTTCTGCAGCCTTCGGCGGACGCCATCCCCGCCAACCCCGACCCCGCCGCGCCTCGCCCTCCCCTGGACTTCACCCCCCGCCAAGCGCTGCAAAGCCGGGAATGGCTGCGCCGCAAATCTGGCGAGGTCTATCCGGCCTGGATCACGGTCAGCCCCGTCAAGGATGTGCGCGCGCACACCACGCACTATGTGGTGACCATGACCGACATCACCAGCCAGCACGAGCAGGAAGCACAGCGCCGCCTGAGCGAGCAGGCGCAGCGTGACGCGCTGGTGCAGGAAGTGCACCACCGCATCAAGAACAATCTGCAGGGCATCATGGGCATGTTGCGCACGCTCGACCGCGATCACCCGGACCTGCACGCACCCATCAACCAGGTCATCGGGCAAATCCACAGCATCTCTGTCATCCACGGCCTGCAGGGCCGCGCC
>JBATPF010000221.1:0-3028 GCA_049291355.1 Giesbergeria sp. | reverse complement strand
GCCTGTGCGAGGTGACGGGTGTGTGGGCGCACTGGCTGCAGATATCGCGCGGTATCGTCTGTGCAGCGACTACCGGGTCAGGGCGGCGCTCGGTGGCGGCCTGAAGTGAATAAATCAGGGGCGACTATTTGGATCACATGCGGCAAGCGATTGCCGACGCACAGTCCTTTACGGACGGCATGGCCCAGGTGGATTTCGAACAGGACAAGCGGACCCAGCAGGCGGTGGTCATGAGTCTTATTGTCTTGGGCGAAGCGGCGACCAAGGTTATGGACCAGCATCCGGTGTTTGCCGGAGAACACAGCCACATCCCTTGGCGCAGCATGCGCGGGATGCGAAACCGAATCGCCCACGGCTACTTCGATATCAATCTGGAGGTGGTGTGGGACACGCTTCAGACCGCGCTGCCTGCCTTGAAAACACAGCTGGACGCGTTGCCGCCGGCATGACCGTATAAGCAGGGCAGCCGCTGAAGGCGGCACTTCCAAACTGGCTCACCGCTATTTTGATTGCGTCTAACGCCTTCTGAATAAGCGCCTGCGCGCTATTTCGTACACCACTGCTGCTCGCAGGGCACTCCGTCGCCATTGCCATCCATCTTCATCCCGGGGCAGTTTTGCAGGAACAAGGTGGCTTCGCGGCAAGAGGTCATTTGGCTGCACATGTTGCGGCCATCGCATTGAAAGTCTGCTGGCTTGGCCAACTGGGCGGGCGAAATGCTGGCTGGCAGCGCTGGCAATGCAGACTCGAACTTGGCAGCACGATTTGCGTACTGGCTGTAACCAAACCCCAGTAGCGCGCACACCAGCAGGCCGCTGATCACTTTGCCAAAGAGACTGCCCGAGTTGTCGCTGCCCGATCTGCTGAGCCGCACCGGGCGCCCGGGCGCAGCGCTCCTGGTCGCATCACCCGGTCTGCGCACGCGCACCGCGCTGCGCTTGCCATTGCGGTCGGGCTCTATTTCAAAGGTCAGCGCTTCGCCCTCAACGGGCTGGCGGCCATCGCGCGCGAAGGCGCTGATGTGGACAAAGATGTCCTGTCCGCCGTCATCGGCCACGATGAAGCCGAAGCCGCGTTCGGCATTCCATTTCTTTAGTTTGCCGCCATAGCGTGGCTGGTTCATGGTTCCCTCCCGTTGCACTGGCACCGGGGCGCCGTGCTGTTTGATTTTGTTGGGAGCATTCTAGGGGCGGCGGCAAGGAGACTTACTCCGCTTTTGGTAGCTGCTTGCGCATATTCCACGCTGCCTAGAGACCGATTTCGTTTAATATTATCGAATAAAACCCAAATCGGGTATTATCAAACCCAATATGGGAATTTCATCTAACTCCGTCGATTCATCCGCTGCAGACGCCCTCTTCCCCAAGGTGCGCCAGCGGGTGCTGGCCATACTGTTCGGCACGCCAGACCGCAGCTTCTACGCCAACGAGGTGATCGCGCTGGCGCAGTCGGGCACAGGGGCTGTGCAGCGTGAACTGCTGGGCTTGTCAGAGGCGGGCTTACTCACCGTCAGCAAACAGGGCAATCAAAAGCACTACCAGGCCAACGCCAATGCGCCGGTGTTTGCCGAGCTGCGCGGTCTGGTGCTCAAGACCCTGGGGTTGGCCGATGTGCTGCGAGCGGCACTCGCGCCGTTAGCAGCGCAGATAGACGCCGCGTTCATCTATGGCTCGATGGCCCGCCAGCAAGACACGGCGCAGAGCGATGTGGACGTGATGATCGTCAGCAACACGCTCGGCTATGGCGAAGTGTTTGGCGCGCTAGAGGCCGCCACGGTGTCGCTGGGCCGCACAGTGAACCCGACGCTGTACACACGCGCCGACTGGGCCAAGCGCGTACACGATGACAACGCCTTTGTGACGCGCGTGTGGCAGCAGCCAAAAATATGGCTGATAGGCAACGAGGACCAAATCGATGCACGCAGCACTTGAAAACCTCAGCGGCCCCGGCAAGGCGCTCAAAGCCGAAGCGCCCGATGACAAGGAGATTGCCGGTTTGCTGCGCACCGGCATCGCGCGCTTGCGTGATTCACAAAACCCGACGCTGGCGATGGAGAGCCGCTTCGATCTGGCTTACAACGCAGCGCATGCCTTGTGCCTGGCCGCGCTGCGGCGCAGGGGCTATCGCCCTGGCAACCGCTACATCGTGTTTCAGGTTTTGCCGCATACCCTGGGCCTGGGCCCCGAGGTCTGGCGCGTTCTGGACAAGTGCCACAACACACGCAATCTGGGCGAATACGAAGGCATGCTCGATGTGGATGAGCGCTTGGTCAAAGATCTGATCAACGCCACCGAAGCGGTGGCCACTGCAATCCAAACGCAAACCACTCTTCACGAGAAGCCATGCCCAACACCCAAGCCCTGACGCAGCAAATTGCAGGGTCAACCCAAGGGTATTCGGTTCAGCGCTGCATGGCGATGACCGCGATGGGTGCGGCCTGGATTGGTTGGTGGAACCGCTGCTTGGAGCCACGCCATTCGATTTGGGGGGGCCTGCAAGACGAGCTGCAAGCGTTGCTGGGCGTATCGGTTGATGTGATCACCCGGAAAGCCCTGCCAGCCAAGTTCCAGGGCATCGTTGCCCAAGAGGCCCGGCCCGTATGAGCTTGAACAGCCTGCCGGATTAACTGGTGGGCCACATACGGCAAGCGGTTGCCGACGCCCAGTCGTTCACCGATGCCATGGTCCAGACGGACTTCATACGGGACAAGCGCTACCTGCTTTGAAAACACACCTCGACGCGTTGCCGCCAGCCTGACCGTATGAGCAGGGTACCCGCTGAGGGTCGCGCCTCCAACCTGGGTCACTACTTGTTTGATAGCTGCCAACGCACACCGAATAAGCGCTAGAGGCCTAAAACACTCAAAAAATGCCGTCACATCAGCATCTGCACGCTCAACGCTGCGGCGTCATCGGGCCCGAGCTGCTGCAACGCTTTCCAGAGCCTTTATTTCTATCTCGATGGAACAGCAATTCGTTTCTCATAATTGACAAAATTTATATTTTGCAAATAACGAGAAACACAATGC